>DAIAVG010000060.1 GCA_027445725.1 Acidithiobacillus sp. | reverse complement strand
CAGGCATTCCACGTCGTAATGCACCAGTTCCAGATTCAGCCAGATTCGGCGTGCCCGGATATTGCAGGTGCCCCAACGGGTTCGCATGCGTTTGACGCCCCACTCAGCGACTCTGACACCCATGATGGGCTCGTAATGGGCAATGAGCGCCGGGATGCGCTCTTTCAGCGTCTGCCGGTGCCAGTCTTCGATAACCCGTGCCTTGTGGTCGCGGCTGGCCCCTTCCCGCACATGGAGATCCAGGTAATAGGCCTGCTGGCAGGCGATATGGGCGGCCTGTGTCGTAGGATATACCCGCAACTGGTAACGTCTGCCCAGGTAATAATGGCTTTCTCCGGATACATACTCCCGTGGCGAGAGCCGGTCTTGCCGGGCGAAGTTCTGCTGATGTTTTTTAATCCACTGCAGGCGAACCAGTACGGCGGCACGGATGGCTTCTTCACTGAGATGCCAGGGCGCCGCTACCCGGACCCTGCCCTCCGGCGGATACACCCCCAGATGCAGATTTTTGATCCGTTTCCGGACCACCTGCACGGTCAGGTCACTGATTTCCAGCGTGTAGGTCTCAGTAATCACGCTGTTCTTTGACCAGGGCGATGTCGGTGAGGCGCCGGGTTTTGGCCGCGAACCACTGGTCGACGCGCTCCGGCGAGGTCAGGGCCAGATCGATGTTGTGGGCCTCGTAGCGCAGGTCCAGCGCTACGCCATCGCGTACCGCCTCGTTGAATTTATAGGTGTGAATATAACCCCCGAAGACCTCGACGCCCTTTTGCTTGTCGGCCTTCAGCAGGGGCGTGCCGGTGAAAGCGATGAAGATGGCATGGGGCAGGGTGGCCTTCATGGCCTTGTGCAAGGGAACAGAGCAGCCAATCCTCGGCGCTGTTGATCCGGTGGATGAGGTCCGCCCCGCTTTTGCTGCGGCAGATGGCTTCATTGACGCCCTTGAATATCTTTTCGATCTGCTTGTCGAACTCCGTGCGGTCGGTGATGATAAGGACGCGGGCATCGGTCATGTGCTCCCGTATCCACTTGGCGAGCCAGACCATGGTGAGGCTTTTGCCGCTGCCCTGGGTCTGATCGTTGGCGGCACGGTTGAGGAGACGCAGTTGGGTCTGGCGTTCTGCTTGGCCGATGGGCATGGTTTATCTGTCCTATATTTTTTTAGGATTTCATTGTCAATCAATGGCGGCCGTCAAATCGCCCCATGCTTTCCCCAAAATGCGGCGGGTGCAATGACAGGATAGTGATAGTGAACTGAGGGGGCGAGTAAGTCTTTGTCACCGGTGATGAGGTAGTCGGCCCCAGATGTCTTCAGCGCCGCCAGTAAGGTGTCCAGGACCGGCTGGTCGTTGAGATCACGCAGGGTTGGTTCATTCCCGGGAATGGGCACGATGACCTCCGCCTGGATGGCGAGAATGTCCACCAGGTCATCCATCTCCATTTCGGTCAACCCATGCCGGTGCGACAGTCTCGGTAGAACCCTGCGCAATTCCGCCAGGATATAGTCCGACAGCAATACTTCTAACGAGCCATGTCGCCATGCAGCCAATATCTTGCCGGGAATGCTGGTGGGGTAGGCAATGCCAGAAAGCAATATGTTGGTGTCCAACACAACGCGCAGAGTGCCCATAAATGCTTAGGCTGTTCGTCCGCGGGCTTCCGATCGCACTTGTGCAACGGTCGCATCAATCTCCGCCATTCCTTCCGCTTCAGGCACAGAGGAAAAGCCCAACTCCAGCCGTTGGCAAAGCGCATCGAAGCGCGCCTGCATGCGACGAATGCGCGTAAAAAGCCGTGCATCGACCAATGCCGCTACGGCTTTGCCGTCTTTGTTAATGACCACGCTATCGTGCCGATATTGAACCTGATTGAGCATTTCCCCAAGGTTCTGGCGGAACTTGACCGCATTTGTCTCTGTGATCATAGCACTCTCCATGAATTGAATCATATCGATCATTATGATCGTACTATATTATCCGGTCAATGTGTTTCCCAGGACCCGCTACACCCCTGTCTGCCCGGCGATTTCCAAAGTGTCATCGGTCGTAGCGTCACGCAGCACAATATGCCATGATCAAGAGCTTCCGCTACAAAGGGCTACCGCTGAATCTGGACGAGAACCATGAGCCCTATGTACAAACCCACCACATCTTGGACTAATCCTGCGGGACGATATCTTGCCCGCTCTAGGATTGACGGTAACGGATGCGGCCGAACAACTCGGTGTGACGCGCTCTACTCTGTCCCGAGTGCTCAATGGAATTGCTAGGATTTCTCCAGAGATGGCTCTACGCCTCGAAGGATGGCTCGGAGTCGAGAACGGCAGCCGTGCGGATGCCTGGATTGCCCAGCAGGCAGCCTATGATCTTTGGCAAGCTCGCCAAGCCGGATCCCCAAAGGTCAAGCACGCTCCCCTTGCCGTCTGATGATGGCTTAGATCAGGGCATGCGACGGAATGATGCATTCTGCCTGGTTATGGGGGAAGGTGACTTGTCAAATGCCAAAATGATCCCTTCTGTCAATGAACAAGTGAAATCGACCTACCTGCCGAAATTATCACCCGTGTCGTGGCCCTCTTCGTACCCTGGCGCGGCGGATCGTTTGACATTTCTTTTTTCCTGCACTTCCATCGCCTCCCGTAACAATGCCTGGGTCGGTTCCCAATAGCCACGACACAAGCCTCTGAAGCGATCCCTTTCCAGGTTGTCGGGAAGATCAGACAGGGTTTCTAACCCCTCCAGTTCAGGAATGGTGGTTTGATAGTCGGATATCGATCTTTTATATTCCTGACGGGCTTCTGTGGGTACCACAATAGGCGGGAAACCTGAGCGTAGAACGGAAGATTGGCAATCAGACGCGCCACCCGGCCATTACCGTCAAAAAAGGGGCGGATCGTGACGAAATCGAGATGAAGACCCGCATATGCTTCCACCGCATTGGTCCCCATTAAGGGCTTTGTGCAAAATCCGTTCAACTTTTCCAGCCATTGCGACATTAATGTAGGGACTTTTTCCGGTGCAGGGAACTCTCGTAGATGTTGGCGGCGTCATTCCCGATATGGTTGGTGAAATTAGATTCATTTTCCCACTTTCCTACAGGCTTGTAGATATCCATTACCGCTTCAGTAAGTATGGCACGATGCAGCGCAAACAAATCCTCTTCCTTGCAGGGATGATTGCTTATCCATCAATGCGTAGACAATCTCTATGGCTTTGGCATGACCATAGATTTCCTGATGGTCGCAGCGGTTTGCCGGCAACGGTAAGTCCTTCCTCAAGGACGAAGGCGGTATCAACCGAGTGTGAGGCTATTCCCCTCGATCGCCGTGGACGTGTGGGTCCAGAGATTGCGGATCTGGGCCAAGAGCGTGGCCTTGATATCCGCTCCAGCTTCGCATAAAAAGGATTCACTACGCCCACCAACTTTCGACTAAGACATTCCGATGAAGCTCAAACGCGAGCGATGGGCGCATGGCATCTCTCCGGTCCTCAATATAACCAGTCAATATTATATGGTATTTTCATCTTTTCCACATGCTGTTGCCTCAGTAAACATCATCGTAGATGTAATCTTCCGAGGCTAATTCGCGTCGTGCTGTCTTGATCCAGCGTTTGAGATAGGCTGGTTGCGAAAGTTGTTTCATCTCCCCCTCACAGTGCCTATCCGTGCGGTAATTCCTGCGGCACGCTGCCGACCTGGGTGAAAGGCCGGGCGCGTCGCTGGACTGCATGCGCCAGTCGTCGCTGGTACCAAGACATAGGCGGCTAGCGCCTCATCCAGTGGCCCCGGCCCCAGAACCAGCGCCCATCTCTATGCCACCAGTGGTCCGGCACCCAGCGGGCGTAGGGATAGGGTGGATAGACCCAGCGCCCCGGCCCCCATATCCATTGTCCCCGCCAAATCCAAGTCCCTGGCATCCATACCATGCCCATTGCCGGAGCTGGTGGAGCCACTATCACCGGCAGCGGCGGCGGCGGCCCAGGCACGACGACGGCCCCAGGAACCGGCCCCTGCACATAGGCAGGTCCAGGTGCCACCACACAACCACTCAGGACCGCGAGCCATCCCACCGCCCATACTGCTCGCCATCTCTTATATGCGCTCATTTTCCCAGATCCCCCCGCTTTTCAAGCCACTCATCACGCTGGATCTCGCCGCGCGCATAGCGCTCGTCCAGGAGTTTGAGGGCGGCGGCATTTCCGTTGTCGGCCATGCCGCTCCGGCACCCATGGCGATGCCTGCATGCAAAAGCCCCGCGGATCAGAAACAGAATGCCGCCCACGATCCCCACGAGGGCCAGCAGGCACAGCAACCCCCAAAACAGTCCAAAAGCGCCCATCATGCCGGGACCCCAACTCCCCATCATGTCCGGGCCGGGATAAAAATCTAACGTTGGGCCTGGCGTGTTGGTGGTCGTCTGTGCCAAGGCCAAGGCAGGCGCCGTCGCCATCAGGAAGCCCGCCGTGGCGGCTATCCGGATTCCCTTTTTTCGCTGTGATGTATCTATACGGTTCATCAACGGATCTCCTGTCGCGGGAACAACTCTCCCCGAAGCAAGTATAGTTCGGTTTTGTTCCGCTATCTCTCGTAATTGATTATGCAAACCGGTAAAATCGCCCTGTGGATGACGGCCATGACCCACCTTACAGAGGTTGGTCATTATTGTCCGGCTGATAGCGCGCAGGCGCATCAGCTCTGGCGGGGGAGGAATAAAGACTATGCAACTCGTATTGGTGCGGCATGGTAAGGCGGAAGACCCGACGCTGCGGTCCTCTGATGATGAGCGGGAGCTGACCGCCACAGGACGTTCGGTGGTAAAGGGCATGGCGAAAGGATTGCGACTTTGCGTGTCAGGGAAAGTCGTGATCTGGACCAGCCCTTTGCCACGTGCCCGCCAGACCGCCGATATCCTCGCTAACGCCTTTAAGGTTAAAAAGATTCGGGAGCACGACGCCATATCGGCGGGTGATCTGGATGCCCTCGCCAGCGATTGGCAGAACCTGGATCCTCAGCCCAAGGTCTTGATCCTGGTGGGTCATCAACCCCATCTGGGAAGCTGGGCCGAACGGCTCGCTGGTGCCGTGCTGCCGATCAAGACCGCAGCAGCGCTGGCGATTGACCTGGATGAGGATGGCGCTTTGAGCGGTACGCTGCGTTGGTACGCCCATCCCAAGGCGCTGACTGGTCTTGCAGACCGCTGAGTCGAGATGGCCAGGGCGGCACTTCAAGAAACCATTGGCCAGCGACGCAGCACGGTGTACTGTCCGCCGCTGGATGCCACCAGCGTCAATTCCTGCAGGGTCCAGTATAAAGGCTCGATGGACTTTTCCTCCCAGGACCAAGGACGAGGTGACCGCAGCAGGGTGACATGGGGTAGAAACGGACTTGCCTCGACACCGTCTTCCGCCAACCACCCCCGCCGCCATTGCGTCAATGCCGACGGTGCCTCCTGGCCACCGATCCATAGCACCCGGCCGCCCCTGAATGCCCCTATTCTATCGAATCCGAGGGTGATCGGGAACGGCCCCGGCCATAAATCATCCAGACGTTTTTGCAAGCGGGTAGGGTCGGATGCCCCTAAATAAAAAAGGGTAAGATGCCAGCGCTGGGGGAGTTCGCAGCGACCGGCCGGCGGCCAGTCCCGTTGGTGGAACTGAGCCAGGCGCAGGCGCAAGGCGGAAAGCACGTCAGTCGGCGGCCAGGCGGCAAAGAAAAAACGTCGTTCCCCCATCGCCCTAACCGGCCTGAGACACGGTTTCTAAGAGCAGGGTCCGCAGAATCAACATCGCCGACAACGTTGCCGCGAGGTCATCCAACATGATACCCGGTCCTCCGTGCAAATACGCCGGTCAAGCCTGGATATGGGCCATGGGTTGAGCATATCGAAAAACCTCAAGAAGAGAAAACCCGCCGTCAGGGTCCACCAGGAAAAGGGCAGCGCCCATAGGGTCGGGAAAAAGCCGGCCATTCGTCCCAGACAATGGCGGACGGAATAATAACCCGTCCCGAATTCAAGGACTCGATAGTCCGAGTATTCCCATGAGCTCCAGAGCATTGTGGGTGGCGTAGGCGGCCTGGTCATTGTCGAAGTAGACATAAACGGTGTGCAGATCCCAAGTCCGGATGCGCGCCGCCCAAGCCCTAAGGGCCTCAGTCGTGTAGCAGCCGGCATAGGCGGCGAGGCTGGGGCCGTGCAGCCGGATATAGGCGAAATCGGTCGTCAGTTGGATGGGAGATTGAAAACCCGCGATGTCGAAGATGCAAAAGGCGGCGTTATAGGCCTTGAGTAGCGCGTAGATCTCTGGATGATGCCAGCTTGGGTCGCGTATCTCGAAGGCGTAGCGGTGTCCGGAGGGCAGCACCCGTAAAAATCCCTCCAGGCGTTCGGCATTTCGTCTCCAGTGGGGTGGCAGTTGGAAGAGGACGGGTCCCAGTTTCTCCCCCAGGCTTTCCACGCGCCCCAGGAGCCGGGCTAGTGACGCCTCGGAATCCTTGAGTTTTTTCATGTGGGTGATGAAGCGACTGGCCTTGAGGGCGAAGAGGAAGCCTGCGGGCGTGCCGTCATGCCAGGCGCGCAGGCACTTCTCGCTGGGCAATCGATAGAAGCTGTTGTTGATCTCCACCGTATGGAAGCGCCCGGCGTAAAAGGCCAACCAGCGTGTCGAAGGCAGGTCAGCCGGATAAAACGCCCCGACCCAATGGGCGTAATGCCAGCCGGAGCAGCCGATGTGGTAAGACGGTGAAACCGGCTTCCGCACGCCGCGGCCTAGCCGTTCATGGTCGCCGCCAGCGGTGGCCGCAACTCCTTCACGCCGGGTACGTCCTGCAGGTGGCGAATCAGGGCGGCTGCATATGGGGCGGCGTTGTGGACGGGCATAGCCTATGGCTGCACGGCGATGAGGATGGCGTCCTGCACGGCTTCCAGATCGGCGTCGTCCCGTACTTCGTGCACCCGCCCGAAACGGGCGTATGTGGATAGGTAGGGCCGGTCCACGATGGCCACTACCGGACTGAGACCCTCCAAGACCTCCGCCACCCAAGTGTAAAACAGGTCCGAAGACAGCTCGATGGGGCCAATCTCGTCGATAATAACGAGCCGGGACTCGAGGAACTGGCGGCGGCAAGCACCGACGATATAATCAATGGCCGCCGTGTCCACGCCGAACTTCTCCACCATGGGGGGACCGGAAAAGTCCATGGAAGCCGCCAGTGCCTCCTCACCGCTGCCGAGGTCCTGCAGCAGGTAACCCGTATGAGGTCCATGGACCACGTCGCTCACGGGGACGCCTCGGATGCCGGCCACGGGCCAACCGCTACCGGCGATGATGTGATCCAGCAGGGTACGCAGCTTGCGCTTGTCGTTGCCGACGATGAGATGTTTCTTATCCTTATCCATGGTGTCACCTTCCTCTCTATCCATTACCCCAAAAACAGCAGTTGGCGGAGATGTTTTTTGCTCCCGCGGGCTTTGCTCACCCCTTGATGCAGACCTTGGGACGCAGGAAGACCACCCTGCGCGCCAAGCCCGCCTTCTCCGTGGCCTCGGCGACCAGGTCCACGTCCTTGTACGCCCCCGGCGCTTCCTCTGCGGCTCCGCGCATGGAACGGGTGCGGATGAGGATACCCCGGCCAGCCAACTCGTCGATGAGCTCCCGGCCGTGCCACTGCTTGAGGGCCTGATGGCGGCTCATGGCCCGGCCGGCGCCGTGGCTGGCTGAGGAAAAGGCCCGCTCCTCGCTCTCCGCCATCCCGGCCAAAATGTAAGAGCCCGTCCCCATGCTGCCGCCGATGATGACGGGCTGTCCCACGGCCCGGTAGCGCTCCGGCAGGGCCGAGTGCCCCGGACCGAACGCGCGGGTAGCGCCCTTGCGATGAACCCAGAGCTTGCGCTCGACGCCGTCCACCTTATGACTTTCCGCCTTGCA
>DAIAVG010000059.1 GCA_027445725.1 Acidithiobacillus sp. | reverse complement strand
AAGGCGTCTCCGCGCGTCATTGCATAGATTTTAGGGCCTTGCTCTCTGTCGCTATTGGCAAAGAGTTGTACCACCACGGCGTCAGCGTCAAGATCATCCAGATATACATGCACCTGAAAATGATGTGCGTCCGTGTCACTTTGTACATTCAGTTCGCCAAAATGCAGGCTCTGCCAATGCTGACGAATGTCATGCTGCCATCGACTGATTCCGTCCACCGTGGCCCGTTCGCTACGGGAGGCGAGGAGGCGGGCAGCGGGGGTATATAAAGAGTGCACGTATTCCTGCAACATGCGATTGCTGCTGAATTGCGGGGTCAGTCGGCTCATGCTTTCGCGGATTTTGTTTATCCACCCACAGGGGCAGCCGTTGGCATCACGCTGATGGTAGAAGAGGGGAACAACCTCTTCCTCCAACAGACGGTAAAGCTGCTCTGCCTCCAGGCGGTTCCATTCCGGGTCGCTATCGTGCTCCTGGCCATCCCCCAACGCCCAGCCGGTCTCCGGACTATAGGCCTCGGCCCACCAGCCATCAAGCTCCGAGAGATTGAGGCCGCCGTTGACCAGCACTTTCATGCCGCTGGTGCCACTGGCTTCCCAGGGACGAAGCGGGGTATTGATCCACAGGTCAACACCTTGCACCAGTTGTTCGGCGACCATCATGTCATAATCGGCGATGAAGACCATGCGCCCGGCCAGATCGGGATGTTGATGAATAAATTGGGTCCATTGCTGGATCATGGCCTTACCGGCACCATCCTTGGGATGTGCCTTGCCCGCGATCAGCAGTTGTACGGGGCAGTGGGGATTATTCAGCAGACGGTAGAGACGGTCCGGATCAGTCAGCAGCATATTGGGGCGCTTGTAGGCGGCAAAGCGGCGGGCGAAACCGATGGTAAGGGTATTGGGGTCGAGTGCCGTTTTGGCCTGTTCGCAGTCCTGATCGGGTGCGTGTGCGGCTGCCAGTTGTTTTTGCAGACGTTGCCGGGCGAAGTGGATCACCTGCTGGCGCGCGGTGCTGCGCAGTTGCCAGATATCTTCATCGGAGGTCTGGTGAAAGTCAGTTTCGATATCTTTTAGGTCCCCCAGCCAGCGTGCCTTGCCGCAATGGTTGGTCCATAAGGCGTCGGCTTCAGCGGAATCCCAGGAGGGCATATGAACACCATTGGTGACATGGGTGACGGGGACTTCGTCCTCGGGCCAGCGTGGGAACAGGGGTTGGAACAAACGACGGCTGACGGCCCCATGCAGGCGACTGACGCCATTGACGGTAAGGCTGCCGTGAATGGCGAGCCAGGCCATATTGAAAGGTTCGCGGGTGTCTTCGGGATGCTCCCGGCCCAAGGCGAGGATCGTCTCCACGTCTATGCCGAAGGCCCTGGGTGCGCCGGCGACGTAGCGCGTCAGCAGTTCCGGCGGAAAGCGGTCGAAACCGGCGGAAACGGGGGTATGGGTGGTGAAGATATTCCCGGCGCGGGTGGCGGTAAGGGCGCAGGGGAAATCGGTCCCATGATCCTGCATGTGGCTGTAGGCCCGGGCAAGAATGGCGAAGGCTGCATGCCCTTCGTTGAGGTGGCAGATATCCGGCTGGATCCCTAGACGGCGCAGCAGCATCCAGCCGCCGATGCCCAGGCATATTTCCTGCTGCAGGCGAGTCTCCGGGCTGCCACCGTAGAGTTCGGCGGTGATACCGCGATCGGCAGGGGCATTGAGGGGGTCGTTGCTGTCGAGCAGATAGAGGGTGACACGACCGACGCGCGCCTGCCAGGCGCGAAGGATGACTTTACGGCCGGGGAAAGGCAATTCCAGGCGGAGCCATTCGCCTTCGACATCGCGTACCGGGGTGACCGGCATCTGGGTGGGATCGTTGTAGGGATAGAGTTCGATCTGGCGGCCGCAATCGTCGAGGCTCTGGCGAAAATAACCCTGCTGCCAGAGCATGCCGATACCCAACAGAGGAATACCGAGATCGCTGGCGGTTTTCAGGCAATCGCCGGCAAGAATACCCAGACCGCCAGAGTAGATGGGCAGGGACTCAGACAGACCAAATTCCATGCTGAAATAGGCCACCTGACTGAAGGGCGGGAGGGGATAGGTTTTGTTGAACCAGCCTTTTTGCGCGAGGCGTTCACGGTGCTCGCTGACGAAGGTGTTCAGCTTCGCGATAAACTCTTGGTCCTGGGCCAGTTGCTGGAGTGTATTGCCGCCAAGGTTTTGCAGAATCAGCCAGGGATTGCGGGTTTGCTCCCAGAGTTCAGGAGCGATGTGCTGCCAGAGCGTGTCAGCGGCATGGCTCCAGGACCAGCGCAGGTCGAGGGCGAGTTCGGCCAGACCGGCCAGTGATTCGGGCAGTTGCGGGAGAAGGTAGCAAGGGGTAATGGTCACAAAGTTCTCCGGTTCAGTGGGATGTGCGGTGAGCAGATCAGTGGGTGGCGGCTTGTTCCAGACGAATAATCTCTAAACGGTTGGTACCACCGGGGTGGCCCCGGCTCGGACCCTGGGTAAGGAGAATGAGGCCCTTCTCGATGCCGTGGGTCACCAGCCAGCGGCGGACGGCCTGCTCCCAACCCTGATCGGGGTTGGGCATGACTACCGCATGCACGCCGTAATGAAAGCACAGGCGCTGGCAAGTGCGGTTATGGGGACTGAGGGCCAGGATCCAGGGGGTTAAGCGGAAGCGCGCGATGCGGGCTGCGGTGGTGCCCGTTTCCGTGGGGGTGACGATAAACAGGGGATTCAGATGCTCGGCGGCGGTACGAACATCCCAGGCGATTACCGACTCCACACTGGGCGCATCATGCAGGGTTTCTGCATCGAGCGGACTCAGCTCGGACCGGGATTTTTCGGTGATGCGGGCGATTTCCGCCAGCATTTTCACCGCGTCCACGGGATAATCGCCCATGGCCGATTCTTCGGAGAGCATGACACAGTCGGTACCGTCGAGGATGGCGTTGGCCACGTCCGTCACCTCCGCACGGGTGGGGCGACGGTTGTGGACCATGGATTCCAGCATCTGGGTGGCGGTGATGACCGGCTTGCCTACCGCGCGGGCCTTGCGGATGAGGCGCTTTTGAATCAGCGCGATCTGCCCGATGGGTACCTCTACGCCAAGGTCACCGCGCGCCACCATGATGCCGTCGGCGGCGGCGATGATGGCATCAATATGCCTCCAGGCCCGTGCCCTTTCGATTTTGGCCACCAGAAAAGGATCATAACCCAAGGCCTGCGCTTCCCGACGGGCAGCGTGCAGGTCTTCCGGCGTTTCCACGAAAGAAACACTGAGCCCGTCGACACCGGCCTCCAGGGCGAAGGCCAGGAGCTCGCGGTCGGTACTGGTCAGCGCGCCACCCTCCAGCGTGACCCTGGGCAGATTGACGCCCTTATGGGAGAGGAGTACGCCGCCGACCACCACCCGGCAGTGGATACCGGAACGATCATGCTGCTCCACATTCAACTCGATAAAGCCATCATTAAGAAACACCGTGTCACCCTTGACCAGAGGACGGGAAAGGCGGGGCAGCTCCAGGGGAATCTGCTCTGGGGTTCCGGGTGCATCAGGGGCGAGGAGTACCCGGCTGCCGCGTTTGAGGGTGACCGGGGCGGGTAGCACACCGATACGGATTTTAGGGCCGGGCAGGTCAGCGAGGATGGCAACGCGCTGTCCCACCTTTTCCGCCGCAGCGCGGATACGGCCAATGCGGGTGAGGTGTTCATCCGGCGTACCATGAGCGAGATTCAGGCGGGCCACATTCATTCCGGCGCGGATCATCTGCTCCAGTGTTTTTTGTGCGTCGGACGCCGGGCCGATGGTGCAGACAATTTTGCTGCGCTGCGTCGGTAGTTTCATCATGCGTTGGGACTCAGCAGCTTGACCGCTTCATCGACGCCCTGATTGTGGACGACAATGGCGTGGATGGCTTTGCAGAAGTTGACGGCATCGGGCTGGCTGCGCTGATGGACATTCCGGCCGGTGGCGCAGCCTTGCGTGCCACCCACATGAATCTGTTCGTAGAGGCGTTGCAGAAACTCCGGCGCATCGGTTTCCGAACCCCCCGCGCAGACGACCTGCGTGCGTCCGGCGGCGGCTACCGCTTCACCCAGGAGCGTGCCGTCCATGGCGCCAGCCGCATTGAGTGGTGGGTTGATCTTGACGAAATCCGCCCCGAGACAGGCTGCCAGACCCGCGGCACCGGCAATGAGATGCGGGTCCTGCTCGCGTTCACCTACGGCCTTGCCGCGCGGGTAGGCCCAGATGACGGTCAGCAATCCCATGGCATGGGCATCCTGAATGATGCGTGCCGCTTCACTGAGCATGGTTGGCTCGAACTCAGAGCCAGGGTAAATGGTGTAGCCCACCCCAACCACCCGGAGACCGGAATGGCGCACAAAGTCATGGACTTGCGCCATGCTCTGCCACTGCAGGCTGACCGGATCGCGTTGCGCGCTTTTGATCAGATGGGTTTTGCTGTTGAGCTTGAGTAGATAGGGCGTATTCGGGTAATCCATGCCGTAGCGGGCAATGAGGCCCATTTGCGCGGCAAAGCAGCCCACGGGCGCTTCACTGGCGATGCGGAACAGATGCTCCGGGTCGGAATCGTCCGTCGCGACATGACCGCCGATAAAATCGTCGTTGAGATGTTCGACTTTCTGATCGCCCGCCATCAGGAACAGCCGCCCGCTGTCCTGGGTGGTGAGACGATAGTTTTCTGTCCAGTACCGAGTACTTTCGGCGGACATGCCGAGTGGTGCTTGGGCGATTTTAGGCATGCGGGGCTCCTGTAATGCAGGGATGGAGAGGTTCATAATGGCGCCGCAGGGCGTCACCCGTAGCGGCTACCAGGGGATGCAGGGAAGGTGTCAGGCGGGGTTGGCTGCCAAATTGCATGCTGGCCAGATCGGGTGCGGAGGCGTGCATCTGTATGGCGAGACCGATAGTATTGACCAGTTCGCCGGTGGTGGCACCGCCGAGAATCTGCCCCCCGAGAATCTGCAAGGAGTCGGCGGCGAAGATGATCCGGCAGTAAATCTCCGTGGTATTGGGCATGGAGGCGGGGTGATGATCGGGCAGGCGGGCCTCGCCGACCAGAATGGGGAAGCCTTCCTGCTCCGCCTGATGCTGGGTAAGTCCGGCGACGCCGAAGGCCAAGCCATCGATTTGGCTGGCGTAGATGCTTACCGATCCGGCATTGTAGCGGAGCTGGCGCAGGCCATAGAGGTTCATGCCGGCGATACGGCCCTCGGCCGCGGCCTGGGAGGCGATCATGGCGTGATTGGCCTTGCGGGTGAAAAAGTCCTGTTTGTGGGCGCAATCTCCGACAGCAAAAATATCGGGGTCTTCGCGGGAACGCTGGAAGGCGTCGACCCATATCCCGCCGGAGCGACTGAGGGTCAAACCCATATCTCTGGCCAGAGTGACCTGGGGGCGGGTGCCGATGGCGATGAGCACTGCGTCCACCGTCAGCGCTTCCTGCTCGGTGATCTGTACCTGTCCGACGCGCTTGCCGCTGGCATCAGGTAGCAGTGCCTCCACCCTGGCTCCGGTATGGATATGAACGCCATGGGCCTGCAACTGCTTCTCCACCGCCGCGCAGGCATCCTGGTCAAAGGCCGCCTGCATCAGGTGCGGCAGCATCTCGACGATGTGCACCTCAATACCGCGCTTGCGGATTTCGTCGGCAAATTCCACCCCAATGAAACCGCCACCAATAATAGCCAGTTTTTTGATCTGCGGGATGAGAGTGCTGAAGAGCCTGTCCAGATAATCGTAGTCTTTGTGGATGCTGAAGACGCCTTCCAGATGGGTGCCCGGAATGGGGGGGATGAAGTTCTCGGCACCAGTGGCCAGCACCAGACGTTCCCAGTGAATGACATCGCCATCGGCCAGGGTGGCGGTGTGGGCGACGCGGTCGATCTTCTGGACCGTGCCCATCTGAAGTTGTCCGCCGGCCGCCAGCAGGGGCGCGCGCCCGGCCATATCCTCATCGGTGCCGCCCAGGGTGCCGAATATATAGGGGATACCACAGGGAATCACCGCGTCCGTCTCCGGGCGGATCACCAGCACTTTTTTATGCGGCGAGAACTGGGCGGCGGTAATACCCGTCATCATGCCGGCGGGGCCTCCGCCAACGATCAGGATATCCGTTGCTGTCACAGCCATCTGTTACTCCTTGGTCAGTTGCGGGTGGAAAAGGGATACAGCGACTGGTTCATCATGCTCCATGATTGGATCCACCTGTCAGTGTAGAACATTCTGAACGTCCGTTTTGCGGATGGCACAGAGGTGAGATCCGAATGGATGCCCTGATTCATGGCCCATGTGCGGGCGTTTGGGGATGTCTTTTGGAGCCCAAGGTGTTCAGCGCTGTGGGGCTGGAGCATGGGGCAATGAGGGTGCGGAATGAACCCAGCAAAATCAGGCTATTCCGCCCAGTTCCTGCTGAACTCACGGGACAGCATGATACGTAAGATCTGAATTCTGTGGCGCGAGCCCACCGCGCTTCATAAAAGCGACATTATAATGCTATTATAATCGCCGGTGTCTTGTTGGCACTGTTCTTATGGAATACTTGGGCCGCTTTGATGACAAGAGGCACTGATGCTCCGGCGCCCGATCCACCTTTTATGAGTACCATTGATGAGGAGTATGGCTATGAACGAGAAGGACAAACTGATCACCCGCCGTGACGCGCTGAAAAACATCGCGGTGGTAGCTGGTGGAATTGCTGTTACCACGATGGTTGGGGCCGGTACGGCAAATGCCGGTACCGTCTCCAAGGCATCCAAGGCATCGGTTCAGTATCAGGACCACCCCAAGGGTAAGCAGCAGTGTTCGGTGTGCGCAAACTTTGTTGCACCGCATGGCTGTAAAGTGGTTGCCGGGAAAATTGCTCCAAACGGCTGGTGCGTGGCTTTTGCGCCCAAGTCTGCGTGACGTTATTAACTACGAATTTTAAAATAAGATGTTGGTGAAAGGCGGCGAGTGGCACAACTTGCCGCCTTAGATGCTGGCGTATGCCATAATGATCTTAACTATGAGTTTCCATATCGTTCCCTGGGAAAACCGATGATAAAAATAAAAATGGACGTAAACCAAGCAATCATGGGTGGTGCAATCTTCGCTGCTGTCGCGATGGCTGTTGGCACATTCGCCGCGATCTATTCGCTGTATAGGGTGGACGCCGCAGCATCTCAATTGTATGCCGTGCAGCAGGAAAGTGTATTAGCAGCAAAAATTATTTCGACATCAGCATTCACGCGCGAGGCGCTGGAGCAAATTGCCGATGCAGTCAGTAATTACAATGCGGGAATTAGTACTGCCGTCAACAATGGAACACAGGTAGCCTCGATTCTGGCGGACGAAAACAGCAATGACTTACATACGCAAGAACTTGATCGCATGGTTCTCTCTGAACCCGGCTCTCGCGCTGCACGCGCCTTGTTAATGTTGCTGGCGACAAAGAGATCGGCGCGCGCTGCAGCAGTGCAAGAAATCCATGCGATGCAAAATGGCGATTTCGATCAAATAGGAGATATTTATAAGCGTACCGTGAAACCCGCCTATGGCAAATATAATCTTGCGGCAAAACAACTATTTTCTGCGTTTAACGAAGATGCAGCGGCTTTATCCAAGAAGACCCGTACCATATATCATGGCATGCTTTTGATTCTGGTTATTTCTGGAGTAGGCGCTATCGTGCTGGTGCTTCTAATCGCGACCATGGTAAACCGCACAATCCGTGTGCAGTTGCGCAACACCAGCCAGGTAGTAGGAAAGATCGCGGGAGGAGATCTTCGCTCCCGCGTCGATACCCATGACATGCGTGGCATGCTGGCCAACATCGGTTCGTCCGTCAACGAGATGGGCAACCGGCTCGCGACGTTGATCCACAATGTGCGCAGCGCCGCCGATGAGGTGGCCCAGAAAGGCACGGAGATCGACGCTC
>DAIAVG010000058.1 GCA_027445725.1 Acidithiobacillus sp. | reverse complement strand
TGCCCCACGTTGCTTTTTTGTTTTACGCTGTATTGACGGGTATTTTGTGGCAGGTGCTGCAGCACCGGGCCACAGCCACAGTGGCGACACGGGCGATGGCCGCTCCGCCCCAAGAGCCTCCGACAGATGTTGTGGATTCCAATATTTTGCGTCCGGTGGAACCGCTCTCCATAGCCATTGGTTATCAGATCATTCCGCTCATTGCTGAGGGTGGAGACCTGCAGAAACGACTTAACCTACTGCGGCGGCGGACCAGCGAAAATCTAGGCTTTTTACTTCCCAGTATTCATGTTCATGATGATCTGACTTTGCATCCCGGCGGCTATCGCATTCAGGTGCATGGCGTTCGGGTCGCCACCGGCGATGTACGCGTAGGCTCTCTACTAGCCATATCAGGGAAAACTCCACTGCCCCCCTTGGAAGGTATCCATACGACCGATCCGGTATTTGGAGCTTCCGCATATTGGATTGCTGCGGAGCGCAGTGATGATGCAGAACTGCTCGGCTACACGGTCATTGATCCGGCCACGGTAATCACCACACATACCAACGAATGCCTAACCCGTTATATCGGCGAACTTTTTGGTTTGCGACAAACCCAGGAGCTGCTTGATATCGTCGCAGCACGCAACGGAAAGTTACTGGAGTCGGTTGTCCCGCGCGTCATCTCCGTACCCGCCTTGAGCAAGGTCTTGCGGGAACTGATCGTTGAGGGGGTTTCTATCCGTGATATGCCGACCATCCTTGAAACCCTGGCAGAAAACGGACAGGAAGGTGCCAGCATGGTGCAAACCGTGGAGATTATTCGCTCACGCCTCGGTCGTCAGATACTGAGCGTGCTGGCACCCGACGACCCCATTCAGGCCGCCATACTTGGGCAGTCCATGGAACAACTTTTACTGAATGCGGTGGAATCAGCCGACCCAAATGGAATGCCTGCTCTGGAGCCTTCTATCCTGATGCACCTCATGCAAGCACTACGGCAAGGCATCGAAACAATGCAGGCACAATCGTTAAAACCGCTGCTCGTGGTACGTGACCCATTGCGCCAGGCACTGTCCACCTGGCTACATTCGGCGGGATTGACGATGGCTGTGGTCGCTTTTTCCGAAGTGCCTGGTGCAAGGCCGTTGAAAAGTGTCTTGGAGATCTCCTAATGAACAAAAAAATCTTGATCGGTGGTTCTATCCTCTTGTTGTTGGCGCTCGGAGGTGGTGGAGCATGGTGGATATTGCATCGGCCAACGGTCACCGCCACACCAAAACCATATATTCGGCAACTAAATTTCAAATCCTTTGTGCTGTCGGTGCAGGGCCCGCATGGCACGCCGCATTATCTGGCAATCAACATGTCCGCAGTGATCTCCTCTCCTGTGGCGCTCCCCGCTACCTGGGCGGTTACGCACAAAGCGATGTTACGTGCCAGCGTGCTCTCCGCCTTGCTGCGGCTTCCCGATATGAATGAGGCAATTACAAAGCCACCGGTCCGCGCCGCGCTAAAAAAATCTGTGCGTCAGGCAGTGCTCCAGGTACTGCGTCAGACAGATTCCCAGGCTACCGTGACCGATCTTTATATCACCAAGCTGCTTATGCAATAGGAAGTCGCCTCCATGGCCAACGAAGAAATCAAAAGCACACTAGATGGGCGGGGCTACAAAAAACCCACGGCGAAGAATCGCCTGGATTTACTGTTCCCGTTTGGACTCGCCGGTGGCTTCGCGGCACTGTTAGGTGCTGCCATGGTGGATGGCACCAGTCCAATTGCCTTTCTCAATCTGGCCGCGCTTATCATTGTCGTAGGCGGAGCTGTCAGCGCATCCATGGTGCAGCATCCATGGCCCATCGCGAAACGGGCGCTACTGATAATCAAATGGGGATTTTATCCCCCTCATTATGATCCCGCTGAGTTTATTGATGAGATCATTGATTGGGCCAAAAAGGCGAAGAGCGGCGGCCTGCTTTCTATGGATGCGTTGATCGAGGGGGTTGAGGATCCTTTCATGCGAAAAGGCCTGCAGATGGCCGTGGATGGTATCGAATCTGTTGTTATTCTCAAAACCCTGCGTCTGCGCCTACATACACAAACCGAGGTAGATATGATGGCGGCCAGCCTTTATGAAGCGGCTGGGGGATATGCGCCTACTTTTGGCATCATGGGTGCGGTAACGGGGCTCATCGAAGTGATGCACCACCTTAATGATCCCTCTACGCTGGGCACGGGGATTGCCGCCGCTTTTGTGTCTACCATTTACGGACTGGTCCTGGCCAACGTAATTTGCATTCCAACAGCCAATCGTCTGCGCGGAGTGATCGCGGAACAACTGGTGGCTCGCAATGTCTTTTTAGACGGACTCGCGGGTATTCTGCGGGGTACCAATACCATGGAATTACGAGAGGTGCTGGAAAGCTACTATTTGCCAAAAACCCGAACTCCACCACCCCACGATACAGAGAAGTCCGCCCCCCTCGCCGACATGGGCAACGCGGCATGAGCACCAAAAAAGCAGACGACTTGGAAGCATTGGATGAACAGCGGCATAAGCGGTCCGAGAATGCGGCTGGAGCGGATCGATGGTTGATCTCCTATGCTGACTTCATGACCCTGTTGCTGGCCTTCTTCATCGTGATGTTTGCCATCTCTCAAGTAAACAAGGCCAAGGTTGAAGGTTTCGAGCAATCCATGCAAGTTGCTTTTGGTGGAAAACGACCCGTGACGGAAACGGCCCCACCCAAAGCTAACGCGCCCTTTCATCATCTACCTTCTCCAGTGCCGCTGATTGCCGTCCCACCCGCAGTCGCCCAGGCCATTCGTAAACAGGAGCTTGCCATGATGCGGATGCGAGACAAACTAGAAAAGGTGCTACAACCACTGATCAATACCCATGAGGTCAGCATTGCTCACACCCCAACGGGGACCAGAATAAGGATCAATGCCAGCGTCCTCTTTGCTAACGGCAGCGCCCAACTTCAGCCCGAGGCGCTCCAAATCGTCGATGCCGTGGGGTTAGTACTAAAGCCCCTCCACTATCGTATTTTCGTGATCGGTTATACGAATAATCAACCGATACGTTCCGCAAAGTATCCGTCGAACTGGTACCTCTCATCAGACCGGGCGCTCTCGGTATTGAACAGATTTTTGCATGATGGTGTGAATCCATCTCTCCTGAGTGCTGTAGGTCGCGGCAAATATCATCCTGCCGTTCCCTATACCCAGAAAAGCATGCAGCAAGCGCTTGCAGGAAATCGACGAGTTACCATCGTCGTGCAAGGGAATACGCGCATTATCATGAGAGAAATGACGCGCACGGCGGAACAGGGGCCGACAGATACACCGAACGCCATAATCAATTAAATGCTATCGGAGGAAATCAGTGAGCATCAACACCACCCTCAAATACTTAGTTGTCGATGACTTTGCGACCATGCGCCGAGTTGTGAAAGGACAGCTTCGAGAACTGGGCATTGAAAACATGGACGAAGCGGAGGATGGGGTAGACGCGTTGGTCGCGTTACGCAAAGGTGGATTCGGCTTCGTCATAACCGACTGGAATATGCCCAACATGCAGGGTATCGATCTGTTACGCGCCATTCGTTCCGACCCCCTCTTGCACCACCTGCCAGTGTTGATGGTAACGGCAGAGAACAAGAAGGAAAACATCATTGAAGCTGCCCAGGCGGGGGTCAACGGATATATTGTCAAACCTTTCACCGCCGACGTGCTCAAGGAAAAACTTGAAGCCATTTTCAAACGTCTGGAGGCCGTGCGATGACGCGACGTAAAAGAAGACCGGCTATCGCCACTGATTGCAAGTCGGATACCGATAGGATGCAACCGCTGTTAACGGCCAACTCATCCGTAGGCATGCCGACGCAGTCAAATGGATTGCGCCTGCTGGCAGAGGCCGACCTACTCCTGAATGAGGGGCTGAGACGTATCGCTGGTGCAGGTGATGATCTGCCAGATGCCTGCAACCCGATTGAAGAAGCCTTGGCGTTGTCCGAAACCCAGACGATGAATACTTTAGAGGCCCTTGAATCGGCCCAAGCCGCTATTCGACGGATTGAGAGTGTTCGGCAAGGCTTTATCGACAAGGACATCCTGGAAATCAAGGCGGCCATGGCCACCATTCTAAACTCTCAGCAAGGACAGGATTTGGCTGGACAGCGCCTCAAAAAGGCACTGCGTCTTTTGCATGCGGTGGATGACCGTATCAGCCAGGCTTTGACAAGCTTGCAAGACGCTATGGGAGTGCCCCGCATGGAGACAGTTGATATTGCTTCCACACCGGAAAAACCACCCTTTGTGCATACTGACGCACCGGCTTTGGATGCGGCGATTCATGGGAAACATGTTGAACAGGATGATGTAGATGCTCTTTTGGCCGAGCTGGGGATATGACCATGGATATGGAAATTCTACAGGACTTTCTACCAGAAGCGACGGAGTTGCTTCAGAAGGCACAGAGCGAGGCGCTGACGTTGGAGAAAAACCCCGATGACGCCAATGCCATCGCATCCTTGTTCCGCGCCTTTCATACTCTGAAGGGCGGGGCGGGTTTCCTGGAAGCTACGGCGATGGTTGATTGGTGCCATCATTTGGAAGATTTACTCGACAAAGTGCGTAACAAAAGCCTGCGCATTACGCCCGAGATGGTGGATATCATCCTAAAGGGGATCGATGTAATACAAGGCATGTTAGGTGCGTTGCAGGCAGGCGATTATCCAACCATCGGTCCGGAGAGTTTGGGAAAGATGATTCAGGAGATGGCCAGTGGGCAGTCTTTAGTGGGAGCGTCGAAGCAGTCGAAAACTCCAGATGTGGCGGCAACATCTACACCCGCGGAACATCCTTCACTCAACGTATCCGATACCCTATACATAGAACATCGCTCCCGTGAGGACGGTTCGGAGGGTATTTATCTCCAACAGCAGAGCGTGGATTCCACGTGTCCTGTTGGTAATGGAGAAGATATCATTACGGAGGATGAGTTCGAACAGTATCTCGATCAGCTATACGGTCCCGGCCAGAAACCTGGAGATTGGCCAGCAACCTCTCTAAATCTCCCTGTTACTGAAGAAACCACAGTTGCTCCCCTAACAGTCCAAGACCAGATAAAGCCAGTGCCAACAATGAGCAAAGCAGCAGCCCAGCAGGACAGTCCACCTGAAGTGGCTGAAACCACTCTGCGCGTTGATGCCGTGCGCTTGGATGCAGTCATGAACCAAGTGGGAGAGCTCGTACTTCTGCGCAATCGCCTCGCCTCAGCTGTGGGTGGCCTCAGCGAAGAGAATGAGGATATGGCCCGTATTGCCCGAGAAATGGACCTCACCGTCAACGATATCCAAAACACCGTCATGCGCTTGCGCATGCAGCCGTGCAAACGCCTTTTCCAGCAGTTGCCCCGGGTAGTGCGCGATGTCTCGCGACAATTGGGCAAGGAAGTCAAGTTGGAGATTGTGGGCGAGGATGTGGAGATCGACAAGGCCGTCGTTGATGCTCTCGCCGGCCCCATGACGCATCTAGTGCGCAACAGCTTGGATCATGGCATCGAAGGTCCCGAGGCGCGTGCCGCCGCCGGCAAGGCGCGCACCGCCAATTTGCGTGTCGCCGCCATCCATCTCGGCGACAAGGTGCGCATTGAAGTCTCCGACGACGGCAAAGGCATTGATCGACAGTTTGTCACCCAAAAGGCCATCGACAAAGGGGTCATCACCGCCGAGCAGGCCGTCCGTCTCTCGGAACAAGAGGCCTTGGAACTCATCTTCAGGCCCGGCTTTTCCACCAAGGATCGGGCCACAGATCTATCGGGTCGGGGCGTCGGTATGGACGTGGTCAAGGAGACGGCTCGTAAGTTACGCGGTCGCCTGGATCTCCAAACCCACCTCGGCCAGGGTACCAGCATCGCCATGGAATTTCCCCTTACCTTGGCCGTGTTGCCGGTCCTCTACCTGCGCTTGCGGCGGGATATCTACGCCCTGCCAATATCAGCCATCGACAGTTTGACCGACATGGAGGCGCATCGCATCCATCGGCTGGCTGGTCGGGTTACTTACCGGGTTGATGACACTCAGATCGTACCGCTGGTAGACCTGGGGGCCATTCTACAGGATAAGCCCATGCGCATGGATTCCGAGAGCGTTGAGGGGGTACTGACCGAGCGCGGTCTCTTTATTGTCTCCGAGGTACTCGGCAACGAAGATTCAGTGGTAAAACCCATCGACTTCCTTGCCGACCAGAACTGGTACCAGGGCGCCACCATCTCCGGCAAGGGCGGAGTCGTCCTCATTCTGGATGCCGGGGCGCTGGGCGCAGCCGCATCGCTCGCCGCTGAAGGATCTGTCCAATGAATATTCAACGCATCATGATGATCGTGGACGCTTCCTACCATACTCGCCGCACCATCGAACATTCACTACGCGAGATCGATCGACGTGCTTTGAATGCCATGGTGCTAGTCAAGCGTCATGGCAAAGCGCTAGCGGGGTATGGCGTGGTGGCCCAGGCATTTCGCGAGCGTGCGGCCAACCTCAAGGAAGCGGCCTCCCATCTGCAGGAATCCATCGCTCCTCTCATCCAGGCCCACATGCGTATTCTGCAGCACCGTAGTTATGCCGATCTTTTCCATCGGAAAATGCAGGAAATGTATCACTACGACATAATCTGCCCCACATTCGTCCGCACCGAAAAAACCTGGGAGCGGGTCATCATCGCGGAAGAGGCAGTAGCGCTTACCATTCTACGCCAACTGATTAAAAACGTGGAGAAGCTACAGGAAGGCATTGCGGAGCAAGAATATGTGGTCATTATTGGCCGCATCGAGGCCGCGCTCTCCGAAGGCACTGGCGCACCATTGATGCGGGTATCCCGGGACATGGGAATGGCAGTGGCCACGGTGCGGGATGCCATCTGGAAATATCATAACCAACTGGAGGAAATTCTGCATGAAAGCAACATCGGTATTTGAAGCGGGCAACCACCGCTGGTGGATCATTTACGACCAAAATGAAGACCGAGTTATCGACTCTAATGTCTATGTTATGGAATCCAATGAGCAGAGCATTCTGCTGGATCCCGGCGGCTTCGAAATTTTCCCCCAAGTCTTTGCCGCCATGGTGGAGGTGGTGCAGCCTTCCACCCTCCAGGCCGCCTTCGTTTCCCATCAAGATCCGGACATTGCCTCCAGCCTGCCCTTATGGAACGCCTGTAACAGCAATATCCAGTGGCACATGCCAAAGCTCTGGGAAGGTTTCATCCGTCACTATGGAGCACTGGACGCGAATTTTGTGGGTATTCCCGATGAGGGGGGGGGGCTCGTCATCGGCGGGCGCAAGCTGGAATTCATCCCCGCTCACTATCTACACTCCTCGGCCAACTTCCACGTCTATGACCCTGAAGCTAAGGTTTTCTTCTCTGGCGATGTGGGAGCGGCATTGCTGCCGTCGGGGCACAGTGCTTGGGTAGAACTGCGTGATTCAGATTCCAGTAAGGCCTTCGATGATCATATCCAGCACGCCAAATTCTTCCATCAACGTTGGATGCCCTCCAAAGAGGCCAAGAAAGATTGGATCAGTCGTGTTAGCCAACTGGATATAGACTTTCTCTGCCCTCAACACGGCGCTATCTATGTCGGAGAAAACGTACAACGTTTTTTGAGCTGGTTTGATGCGCTCGATATTGGCACCGCCATATCCCGCTGAAAGAGGCTGGACAAGCAAAAACGGGAAGTCGCCGCCAGGTCGGTGGAGATTGGGAATCAAATGGAACTCTCTGATTCATCTAAAAAGTGAGCAGAAATATGAATCGCGGACTATTACTGAATTATGCGCAGGCTTTGCTGGACTCCATTCCCAGCCTGGGAATCATGAATCGCACTGCCTTGGATACCATAACTTTCCACCATGGGCGCTTCAACTTCATCAAATGGCTCAAGCCATCTGGGTTGCCCAGCAATCGGGCAACCGGGAGGAAACCGTCCGGCAGAGCACGGAAATCTCTCGCCTGGAGCAGGATAT
>DAIAVG010000057.1 GCA_027445725.1 Acidithiobacillus sp. | reverse complement strand
TGCATTCCTGAAAGGTCTTCACGTATGTCCGGATAAATCTCGGAATAAGTTCCTTCGAGATACGCCTGGGACAGTACCGCCGGTGCCCCGTGACCGGGGCCAGAGATGTAGATCGCGTTCAGATCGTACTTGATGATCAGCCGGTTAAAGTGAATATAGGTGAAGCACTGGCCAGCGTCCGATCCCCAGTGGCCCAACAGTCTTGGCTTGATATGTTCTAGTGTGAGGGGCTCTCTGAGCAATGGGTTGCTCCTGAGGTACAACATTCCCAGACACAGATAGAGACTGGCTTGCCAGTAGGCGTCGGTTTTGCGCAACTCATCCGGAGCGAGCGGAGTTCCTTGGATAGTCGCGCGAGCCGGTCCATAGGCACTGAGGCTCTCGTCTTCGTAAACCGTCGTCGGTGCCTTGGCGGAAGTGGTCATGATGGGATGTCCTCCGTAGTCAAAAAACCCTGGATCTGAGATTGGGTGTGCCAGTGGATGGGAAAACTAGTTTTAGTTATCTGTCGTCCCTCACCCGTTTCATCACTTTCCCGACCTTCACCATGAAGGAGAAGATAGTATGGCGGAAAAAACCGTTGCCGAATTCCCGTCATGGCGCTGGCAGGATATTTTCCCTGGAATGGCGACAGGGATGGGGCTGGTCTTCTTTTTTGGACTAGAAATGTTTATATACCCTATCTCTTCCGACAACATGAGTTGGTATAGCGCCAGAT
The DNA here is from genome assembly GCA_027445725.1 of Acidithiobacillus sp. The sequence continues at coordinate 7,388 of DAIAVG010000057.1, read as the reverse complement.
TTCATCTGCTGCGCACCCCGTGCCTACTCCCGACGACTGGTGCCCTGAACAACGTCCTGAAGCTGCATTTTGTCAGTTTCCGGCATAGCGCTCCCTCGCCTTTCAGTGATTAAGCCAGCCTTATCGGCACATTCTCCAGGCAGTCCGATATCCATGCGACCCACCTGGTCGGCCCGGGTTCGCACGATGCTCATCCGGCTACGGATGCACTTATGCAGATCTGCGCATACAGATGTTGGCGGTCATCAACACCTTCTTCTCCCTGGGCACAGCCGGGATCGCCTATCAATCGGGGAGCAATGGTGAGTCCACTGCTGCCGCTCCGAGCCTCCGGTCGATCTCGCATTCGGCAGCAAGCCAGTGCGCCTCGCAGTCTCCCTCAAAACCACCCCGTTCGGCGATGAAATAAGCGGCTTCGGCGATCATGCAGTAGCGTTCCTCCGCAGGAACCAATGATTCGACCGCTACCTGGTGATGCTGAGCTTTCTGATTTTCCTCGGACATCGATGTATCTCCTCTGCGTGGAAAAAGGGTTACTACACTTAGATCTGGTCACCGCCAGAGGCATTTTCCGCGGCACCCTCTGTTGCCGACACTACCACCTCCAGAAAATCCTGCAGATGTTCGCTGGCCACGGCGACATGATTCTCCAAGACATCCAGGTCGGAGCATCCCGCCGCTTCCTGGAGCAGGAACAGGAACAGCGCATCGTGGGTGAGCTGGGCAGCCTCCCAAGTGCCGATACTGGCATATAGGCCTTCCTGATAGAGTTGTGCCACACGGGTTTGCAGTGGGTTGAGTTCCATGATCAGCCTCCAGGACAATTTACGGGGCGGGCGTGCCCGAATCTGAGAATACACCCCAAATGCGACGCTTTTATGAACGCCAGCGAACCCGACCGGAAAAAAGCAACGAGCTACCGCCCCATCCAATGGCCTTGACCCCAGAACCAGCGTCCGTCCCTATGCCACCAGCGACCCGGCGCCCAGCGGGCGTAGGGGTGAGGCGGATAGGCCCAGCGTCCCGGTCCCCATATCCATCGTCCCCGCCAGCCCCAAGCGCCGGGTATCCATATCATGCCCACCGTCGGCGACGGCGGGACCACTGCCACAGGCGGAGGGGGCGGCGGTCCGGGCACGACCACCGCCCCCGAAATCGGCCCCTCCACATAGCCAGGTCCCTGTGCCATCACACAACCACTCAGGACTGCGAGCCATCCCACCACCCATGCTACCCGCCGCACCCTATATCCGCTCATTTCCCTAGATCGCCCCGCTTTTCAAGGTATTCATCACGCTTGATTTCGCCGCGCGCATAGCGGTCATCCAGGAGTTTGAGGGCGGCACTCCCATTATCGCTCATACCGGTCGTGTGCTCCGTTCGATGCTGCCAGGTAAAAGCCCCTCGGATCAGGAACGCAATTCCGAGCACGATACCCACGATGGCCAGTAGGCACAGCAACCCCCAAAACAGCCCGAAACCGTCCATCATGTTAGACCCGTAATAGCCAGGACCCCAACCACCCATCATGCCTGGACCATAATAGAAAGGCACACCCGGTCCCAGTTGCGTTGTCGCTGATGGACCAGATGTGGTGGCGGCGACCGTCTGCGCCACGGCCAATACCGGAGCCATCATGGACCCCGTCGCCGCGCCAACCATGCGGATACCCTTTTTTCGCCGTGATGCATCCATGCCGCTCATTGATCAATCTCCTGCCGTGGGAATGTCGGAATACCACCTCATCAGTGTAAGTATAGTCCGGCTTTTGCTCCCTTGACTGCGAAAAATACGCTGATAATGTCAATTCACCCGCTCCCAGGAGAGACTCTAGCGGCGCTTGGTGGGGTCCAACCCTTCCAGTGCCAGCCACAGATCGCCCACGGTCATTTGTATCAAAGCTGGCGGTCCCTGTAACACCGCGATAATCATGCCGCTAAGGCCACAGCGGGAGAAAACCGAAGCACTGCGCAATGTTTCTCGGCGGGGGTTCTGGGTGCATGGTTTTCGTCTTCTGTTGACCCGATCGTTTTGGCATTTGATGCTCCATGCTTTTTGGGTCCTGTCGGATGGAGGCGATTCGCTGGAAACGAGTCCGCCGGGTCGAGCTTCGAGTCATTCATTCCTCACGAAGTGCCCAGACTCGCCGCATGGGAAGATGCGCCCGTGGTGGGACTCAAATAAATCGACTGACATTACGGCGCGTCTCGCCCCAATAGAAATAGGCGGCGAGAGATCCCCCCAGTAGCACCAGCGCGGCAAACCAGAAGGGGCCACCCGGTCGAAACGAAAACAGCCATCCGGCCGCGAAGGACCCGAGAGCTTGTCCGAGGTTGCTTGCCGCGGCCAGATTTCCCAGCATCGCGCCCCGCGCCGCGCCGCCGCGATCCAGCAACTCATACGAAAGCACCGGCCCGATCAACCCAAGCGACGCGGCCACCACGGCAACGAGCAAGCCCAGCGATACCACATCCGGCGTCCATGGCGTGATCGCCATGGCCAATGCCGACACTGCGAACGCGGCAGCCAACCATCGGTGGTCGACATGTCTACGGACGGATTCCCAAACGAGAGTGGCTTGCGCGGCGAGCATGGATATACTGCATGTCACAAACAAAAGGGCCACGGCAGTCGTCCCGGCCTTCAGCGTCAGTCCGCCAAAGAGATTGAAGCCGATTTCGAAGGTGCCAACCGCGAAGGCCGCAACTGCTGCCAGTAACAGGGAGGCGCGGGCGAACCGAGCGCGGTCCGCACTGTCGGTGGCTGCGAGAACCACGGCTGGATGCAGGGCAGGTGATGATTTGATCCACAGGTGCACAGCCAACAACATGGGAAGACCCAGCACCGGGATGACGAGTAACGGCAGATTCACCATCCAGAGCATCGAGCCCGCCGTCATACCCATCACCGGCCCTGCCAGCCAACTGCCCAGCATAGGGCCAGCCAGGAATCCAATGAAGCTCGCGCTACCCAGAAAAACGAAGCGGCGGTTGCGTTGCGTGATGTCGCTGATGTCGGCGATGTAGGCCTGCGCTGCTGGCATCACCGCCGCGGCGCCAATGCCCGACAGGATGCGGGCGGCATACACGGCCGTCAGATTGGGGGCGAGCGCCGACAGAAGCATGCCTAACAGGTAGCCGGCAAAACCCAATTGCAAAACATGGATACGCCCCCATCGGTCGGACCGGCGGCCCCACCACGATGAGAAAGCAAACAATGCGAAGGTGTAGACGCCGGCCAGCATGCCGACATGCCATGCCACCGCAGAGGGCGAAGACCTTGCAATGTATCCATGTAGATATAAGGGCAGCAACGGCATCCAGGCACTGTATCCGAGCGATAAAATGAAGACAATGGCCATCAGCAAGGCGATGGCGAATTGCGGGTCGTGCGCACGCGAGTTGCGCAGTGACGCCGGCACCTTGGAGGTGAGAGCCATGTTCTGCTTCAGTTGAATTGGGGAATTACACGGAAGTTATCGAAACACCATACCCCAACGATTTGATTCGGTTTATGATGTCGCTCGCGGGTTTGTCGCTGTGCACCTCGACCAGACCAGTCTTCAAATCGACCTCCACGTGGGCAGCAGGATCCAATACGGATATCGCTTTCTTCACACTGGCGGTGCAGCCACCGCAGGTCATGCCTGTCACTTTCATCTTGATTTCATTCATGGGAATGCTCCTTGGACAGTAAAAAGAGAAACTTGACCAACGATGCTCTGGTGATCATCAACCCACTCACTAGTATTCATCCTCTTCGCCATTAATTTAGCCCGGCTAAAAACCCGGCGAGACTGGCGATCCATCGGCGATTTCTCCGCCTTCAAGTTGGGTCTCTGATTGACTGAACCCTACCAACATCACGCTGCGCCATCATGTGTTCGTAGATGCTGCTCCAGTACATACCGAAAACGGCACCGAACAACAGCTCTTCCAGCGGAATTCCGTAAACCATCACCCCGCTCAACGCCGGCAAATTCCACACTCTCTCGATGTAGCCGGGTGCTGACCATTTCAGCGCCAGCATGAAAGCCAAGTAGTAGACAAGGAACAAGGCGCCGCCAACCAGCGTTTTTATTTTGAGATCGGGGCGGCATAGCATCGTCGCCATCGCGCCAACTGCCATAGATATAATCGCTGGATAAATCGGATTCCAAGGCAACTGATATAAGACCATAAAAACCGGGAATGGCGCCAGCAATGCGGCGAAATGGAATCGATGGCGAGAACGCTGTTTCTCGGAAGGATCCAGCGGGCGCATTGTCCGTCCAGCAAGGACATTATAAAATACCACACAAACGCCGCCGATGGCGAAGCAGAAAATCAGACTTTCGATGTCGAACCCGGTTCTTTGAGCCAAGTCAAACAAGCTTGGCGGATTCCAATACACTGGAACAAACAATGGTTCCGTCAGGCCGAAAGGCGCAGTCAGCATGCTGGCCCGGACCATGACGCGGCGGCATTTGGGAAACAGCAGATACAATCCAAGCCATGGCAACAGAAAAGCGCTCGACCACGTTAACCACACATAGTGGTAGTGGTGCACGGCATATCCTCTCAGAAGCGTTGCGACGACAGACGGAGAGGATTGTACAACCGCATCCAGATCAACGCAAAAGACCAGCTCGACTATAACATTCAGCTATCCCCAACCCACAGCCCTGCCAAGCGGTCTACTCGAGCCCCGACAGCGATTTGAACCACGCGCAATAAAAAGTGACGACCAGAAACGAACCAGTCGCATACTCCGAAAGCGCGGCAACCGCGACAACCACCCAGGCAACAGGGCAAGACCGAGCCAAACCACAGCATAAGGCTAGACCACGCCTCCTTGGATGTCGGCTCGCGGAAAAAAGTTGGCAAAACCCATGCAGGCTGTGGGGAGGGAAATGGTCGCTTCGAATGGGCGCTCCTCCTGCAACGCAAGTTGGCGGGGGCCGGTTCGCCACCTAGAGCACGGACCGGCTGTTGCCACCATGACGGCCGTTCAGAATCTGCCTGAACGCAGGATGGCGACCACCCACCACAGGCCGAGCACACTGGCCACCGAGTAGCCGATAAGACCCAGGACAGGGATGCCTTCGTAATGGGGACCGGTGTGAAAGGCCATAACCAGGGAGGAGCCGATCACGACGGCGGCAATGATCAGGCTCAGGCTCAGGCGATTGCTGGCGCGATCAAGGTGATTGGAAATGTCACCCATATCTGTATTGGCGACGGTTATCGTTAGCTCGCCTTTTACCATCTGCTGCAACGCATGCGTAAGCGCCACCGGCAATCCTGTCAAGGCCCGCCGTAGAGTGAACAATCCCCGATAGGCGCCGGGAAAGGCTTCCGTCATGTCGGGGAGAAGCTGTCGCACCAATAGACCGGGTGCATAGGCCTGTAAGGCGGAAAGCATGTTGAAGCGTACATCCAGGCTTATTGCTACTGATTCCACAATTACGAAGGCCCTGAACGCCAGCAAGAACTGACGCAGCATATGGACTTGGTGATGCCGTCCCAGGCGCATGAATTGATTAAAGATTGCTGCGAAGGAGGGACTCTGTGCCGCTGCCGCGTAATAGTGCTCGAGGGCCTCGCTCATATCGCGTACGAATGTACTGCGATCAACGTCGGGGGCGGCACCACCCATGGTCAGGTAAACATCCGCCACCCATTCGGGGTCGCGGGCCATGACGGCCAGGAAGAGTTCCCGCAAATCGTCCCTGTCATGTGGCGAGAGATGGCCGACGATGCCGAAATCATGAAAGCACATGCGCCCGTCCGGCAAAAGGAAGATGTTGCCTGGGTGCGGATCCCCGTGGAAGAAGCCATATTCGTATACCTGCTTCAGATAGAATTGCACAAGCTTTTCGGCGAGACGCTGACGGTCGGCCGGGTCGCTGGGGCAATCGGTGCCGAGATGGCAGCCCGGGCTGTGTTCCATGGTTAGAATGCGGCGGCTGGACAATTCCCAAAACACACGGGGGACGTAAACGGAGGATTCGTTGGAGAAAATGTCACTGAATTGATCCGCGTTGTGGCCTTCGCGCCGGAAATCCATCTCGCGGGTCAGGGTATCCGCGAACTCTTCGACAAGGCCGACGGGATCAAAGCGGCGGCTCTCCGGGATATGTTGGTAAAACAGGCGGGCGAGCAGGAAAAGAATCTCGAGGTCCGTCTGAATCACCGGCTCAATGTCCGGTCTTTGGATTTTGATGACCACCGCGGTGCCATCGGGCAAGGTAGCAGTGTGCACCTGAGCGATGGAAGCGGCAGCCAAGGGGGTGTCGTCAAAGGTGGCGTAGATCTGTGGCACAGGCCGACCCAGTTCGGCTTCGATGAGATGGCGCGCCTGCTCGGCGGGAAAGGTCGGAACGTGATCCTGAAGCTTTTGCAATTCTTGGATCACCGTCTCCGGGAAGAGGTCCTGACGGATACTCAGCATCTGGCCGAATTTGACGAAGGTGGGACCCAATTCTTCCAGGCCCAGTCGCAAGCGCTGGGCATCGCTCAGCGCCTGCGATACTGCTTCCCCGTGCCCGTGGGGAAGGTATTCCTGGAGATGAAGCCGATCAATGTAATGTGCCCATCCCAGTTTAAATCCAACCCGAAGAATATGGCGTAGGCGCTCCAGATCGCGAATGGAGAACCGTCCGGGAGAGGATTCCATATCATTCATATCTGGGTCCTCGTTAGGACGATTGTGGAATGCAGCATCTCCTGAGCCTCCTTTAGAATTCAAGTGGTTGGTGACGACATTCTTGCGTTCGGGGAAGTCCTGATCAGCGACATGCTGGCTGCTTCCCGACCCATGCGCTAGGCGGTGAGCCGAACCCTCTGAAGGAGCTTGGCGTTGACGGCGACGATCACGGTGGAAACGGACATCAGGGCCGCCCCCACGGCTGGGGACAACACTATGCCGATGCTGTAGGCCACCCCGGCCGCAAGCGGGATCGCTACGATATTGTAGCCGGCACCCCACCACAGGTTCTGAATCATCTTGCGATAGGTCGCCCGGGAAAGTTCGAGGATGGCCGCCACATCCCGAGGATCGGAACGGACCAGCACGATGTCCGCCGACTCGATGGCGACGTCCGTACCCGCCCCGATGGCGATCCCGACGTCGGCCTCCACCAGGGCGGGCGCATCGTTGACACCGTCGCCAACCATGGCCACGCGCAATCCCCGCGCCTGCACCGCCTTGATCTTCTCCGCCTTTTGTCCAGGGAGCACTTCGGCGAAATAGTCGTCCAGCCCCATTTCCTGGGCCACCCAACGGGCCACCGCTGCCGAGTCGCCGGTCAACATCATCACCTGCACGCCCATCCCCTTCAGCCGCGCGAGGGCTTCCCGCGATTCCGCTCGAATGATATCGGCCAGCGCGACCGCCCCTGCCGGTTT
>DAIAVG010000056.1 GCA_027445725.1 Acidithiobacillus sp. | reverse complement strand
TGGGTCTGGTCCGGTCCGTATCTAGCGATAACCCGGACTACCTGCGGATCATGGCCGAGCTGACCCGCACCGGAGAGGCTGTTTACCGCGACCTGACTGAAAATACGCCGGGCTTTATGGACTATTTCTACGAGGCCACCCCCCTTAACGAAATTGCCCACATGAACATCGGGTCGCGCCCCTCCCATCGCCAGCGGGGGGACCGTTCCATGTCCTCTATCCGCGCTATCCCATGGATTTTCGCCTGGGCCCAATCGCGGCATATTCTGCCGGCCTGGTACGGACTGGGTTCGGCGCTCGCCCAGTGGCGGGGGGACAAGCCGGAGCGCTTGCAGGCTTTGCGGGACATGTACCGACAGTGGCCATTCTTTCGGGCGCTCATGAGCAATATCGCCATGGCCATGGCCAAAACGGATATGGCTATCGCCGGCGAATATGCCGGTTTACCCAAAGATCGGGAGGTTGCCGCCGGAATATATCAGAAAATTCGCGCAGAATTTGAGCGCAGCCTGGCCGAGATGCTCGCCATGGCGGGATTAGAGCAACTGCTCGCCGACAATCCGACCTTGGCGTTTTCCCTGCAACGACGCAATGTCTACATGGAGCCACTCAACCATATTCAGCTCGCCTTGCTGCGTCGTTATCGCAACGATGACGCACCACCCGAGTTCCGCGAGATATGGCTGGACCCTCTGTTGCGCACCATCAATGCTATTTCTGCCGGACAGCGCAACACCGGATAAGGAGGAAGGTGCGTGTCTCTGCCAGAATTAATCCTCGCGTCCACCAGCCCTTACCGCCAGGAATTGTTGCGACGTCTGCAAATTCCGTTCCGCGTGGAAGCTTCAGCAGTCGATGAAACCCCTTTACCGGACGAGGCGCCAGAGGCCCTCGTCTGTCGGCTGGCAGAGGCCAAGGCGCAGGCCGTGGCGCACCGCAATCCCCAGGCAGTGGTCATCGGCGCCGACCAGATGGCCATCTGCGGTACCCACGTTCTCGGCAAACCGGGGAATACCCAACGGGCCGTGGAACAACTGGGTTGGATGCAGGGTCAGGCTGTCGAATTTCTCAACGGCATGGCCATCGTCGCCGCATCCGGCACAGAAATATTCCTGGTGCCCTATCGGATCGTCCTACGCGCTCTAACGAGAATGGAGATTGAGCGTTATGTGGCGCGAGACCAGCCACTGGATTGCGCCGGAAGTTTCCGTTCCGAGGGGCTGGGTATCAGTCTGGTGAAGCGCATGGAAGGAGAGGACCCCCACGCATTGATGGGATTGCCGCTGATCGCCCTCTGCCGGGGGTTGCGCAAGCTCGGTTACCCGCTACCATAACCTCCTGAAAGGACATAAAAAGGGGCATCGCAGTGATGCCCCCCCGATTGCGCAAACCAACCGGCTTAGCCCCAGCTATCTCCGCCGTCATCCAGTCCAAAGTCGTCATTAGACGCCAACGGGTCGTTGCCCCAGGAGTCGTCCATCAAACCCAGACCATTGTTGCCGTTATCACTGGCGGCATTACCCGATTCATTGCCGTGTCCAAACAGACTTCCGGCCAGTGCCTGCCCGGCTGCCAGTCCGGCGCCCACACCAACACCAGTGGCAATACCGGAGGCCAGACTGGACCCCAGCCCACCCCCCGGCTGCGGCATACCGCCCATGGCTCCGCCGGGATTCATGGGACTATTGGGACCATAACCGTTCATGCCCCCGAAAGGCCCGGAAGGCTGCCCGCGGTACATCATGCTCGCCTGCCGGCGGCGCAAAAACATGGATATCAGCGCAATGAGCGCGACGAGACCCAGGAAAAACGCCAGCACTGTACCCCAGCGACTTTCTTTGCTGATTTTACCGACCGGCTTGTTCACGTGACTCTGCAATGACTTCTTAAAAGAGGTCAGCACCTGCGGTTTCACAAAGGGCATGCCGGGTGCAAGTTGTTCGGATTTCTGCAAGGCCGCCGCCGCCCCGGCCCAGTTACCCTGCCGCGCCAAAATACGCGCTTCCAGATACTGCGCTTCTGCAGATTGCGGATGAGCAACCAATACTTCCTGCATCATGCTCTGCGCCTGATCCAAACGACCCGCCTGCACAGCCTGCGTGACTTGCGCTACACTCGGCTCAGCCCACGCTGCTGGCGCCGCAAGCATCAAGGTAATGGCGATGGCTCCAAAAATTTTTAACTGCATACGCTCCTCCAACTAAGACGTTGTGGTTTGAATATGCGGTGAAACCCTGTCTAAATCAAGCGGCTTCACACACCATGTTCAGCAGGAAACTTTGACCGCGTTACCCTGCCGCTGGTTCCCTGCAGTTGCATGAGAAAAATGCCGGTAACGTTTGACAGGAGGCGGGTTTGTCGCCATTATACTGACCGGTCGGTATAGGCTCGTGAGAGGTGTTGTTGTGCAAAAACCATTGCCAAGACCCATTGCTGCGGCGCTGGCGACCGTGCTGGCGGGGAGCCTGGCGGCCTGTAGCTTTGAGCCGCCGCTGCGTGTACCCCAGGCGCCGCCGGATAAAACACCCTATACGGCTGGTGCGAGCATCAAACAAACGGTGGCGCCCGGTGGTCCTGCTGGACACGCTCAGGAGATTGAGTATGGCAAAGAACTGCATGAGGACTGGTGGAAACTCTTTCACTCAACAGCGCTCGACGAGTTAATCGCCGCGGGCCTGAAAAACAGTCCGACCATCGCTCAGGCTCAGGCACAGTTGAAACAGGCTCAGGCCACTGCGCGCGCGAACTCCAGTATTTTCTACCCGCAGATAACGGGCAATCTCCAGGCCAATCGCAGCAAGTCCAGTTCAGCAGCTTTTGGCGGGAGCGGCGGCTTTCACTATTCCCTGATCACTGGAAGCGTCGGCGTTTCCTACTACCCGGATATTTTCGGTGTTAATCGTCTGGTCTACCGCAACAGTGAAGCCTTGGTGAAGTATCAACAGTGGGAGCTGGAAGCGGCGCGACTGACCCTGACCGGCAATATCGTCACCACCGCTATCAATGAGGCGGCGACGGAAGGTCAGGTTCGCGCCACCCTGGCCATCGTTGCTCAGGAAAAGAAGCTTCTGGAGCTTACGGAGAACCAGTACCGGGCAGGGGCTATCGGCTATGTCAATGTGGTGAACCAGCGCAGTCAACTGGCCACCGAAATGGCGACCTTGCCAGCGCTGGAGCAGCAACTCGCCGTCTATCGTCATGAGCTCGCCATTCTGGTGGGAGACTTTCCTGCGAACGCCAGACGCCAACTCTTTACCCTCGAAGCGTTGCAACTCCCGGAGAAATTGCCGGTAAGCCTCCCCTCGCAATTATTGAAGCAGCGCCCGGATATCCGCGCTGCACTCGCGCAGATGCGGGCGGCGAATGCGGTCATCGGTGAGGCACGGGCGCAATTTTATCCTACCGTCCAACTCAGCGCCGCATTCGGTGCCACAGCGAGTCACCCAGGTCTGTTTTTCAACCCAGCCAGCAGCATCTGGAGTCTGGTGGGCGCCATGTCGCAACCGATCTTTGAAGGCGGCAAGCTGGAGGCGCAGAAGGCCGAAGCGCACGCCGCTTATGACGTAGTGTATGCCGCTTACAGAAGCACGGTGCTCAGCGCCTTTGATCAGGTAGCGAATGCCTTGCGTGCGGTGGAGCATGATGCGCAGACCCTTGCGGCGCAGCGAGAGGCCCTCCAGGCAGCCGCGCAGGCATTGCAGCTGGCCCAGGCGAGTTATCGGGCGGGAGCCTCTGATTATCTCACCCTGCTGACTTCCGAAGTACAGTATGACAACGCCCGGATTGCTGAAATCAAGGCCGAATCGCAGCGCTATCAGGATACTGCGGCTCTGCTCGTCGCTCTGGGTGGTGGCTGGTGGAACAAAAAGGAACCCCAGGCGCACACCACCAGTGCCCCACAAAATTCCCATTCAGATGCCGGCACATTGCCGGTGACGCAGGCTAACCCATGAGCCATTATGCATTCAGCACAGCCATCCGCCGTGGAGACTGGTCATGAAAAAAGCGTTCATTATTGTAATTATCCTCCTGGTCATTGTTTTTGGCGGCATTTTTGGCTTTAAGGCCTTTGTCAACAAGAAGATTTCCGAGGCCATGGCGCACCTGCCAAAACCTGTCGTGACCGTCAGCGCCACAGCGGCCAAGTTAGAACTTTGGCATCCCCGCCTGCAGGCCGTAGCTTCTCTGGCGGCTGTGCAAGGGGTGGATATCACCCCGCAGATAGCCGGTAATGTGACCGCCATTCATTTTCATTCTGGTCAATATGTCCGGGCAGGCACCGTGCTGGTGCAGATTGACGACAGCAACCAGCTTGCTCAGCTGGCGAGCGATGAAGCACAACTGCGTCTGGCACAGATCAATCTACACCGGACCCGCGAACTGATTGCCACCAACGCCGCCAGCCAATCGCAGCTGGATTCCGCTGTGGCCACGTATCAAAGCAGTGTGGCTACGCTTAAAGACATTCATGCGACCCTGAATAAGTTGGCCATCCGCGCGCCCTTCAGCGGTTATCTGGGCATCCGCCAGGTGAATGTCGGGCAATATCTCACACCCGGTACCAAGATTGTCGACCTGCAATCCTGGGATCCGCTGCATGCGAATTTCACCCTGCCGCAAAGTGAGCTACAGGACATTCATGTGGATACACCGGTGCAAATGGAGACCGATGCGCTCCCCGGTCAGATTTTTGGCGGGAAAGTCACCGCGTTGGGGGCTTCGGTGAATGGTACGACGCGACAAATTGATGTGCAGGCCACCATTGCCAATCCGAAAAGTGTGTTGCGCCCCGGACTTTTTGGCGAGCTCACGGTAGTCCGCGATGTCGAGGAAAAGGTGTTGACGGTGCCCGTCTCCGCTCTTTCATATAACACCTTCGGTGATTATGTGTATGTGATCGAAAAGAATACGCAGGATGGCAAGACCGTGGAAGTCGCCCGTCAACAAGTCATCAAGCCTGGCAAGGAGCGCAACGGACAGGTGAGTATTGTCTCTGGCCTTAAAGCGGGTGATATGGTCATCACTGCCGGGCAGGTAAAACTGGTGGACGGTAGTCTCGTCAAGATCAGCGACGAGAAAGACGCGTGAGGCGCAGAACATGACTTTTACCGATATTTTTGTTCGCCGCCCGGTACTGGCCACCGCCCTTAGCCTCATCATTTTTCTGCTGGGTCTGCATGCCTATTCGATGATGACTGTCCGCGAGTATCCGGCTCTCGTTAACACGGTCGTCACCGTAACCACCGCGTATCCCGGAGCCAGTCCGAATATCGTACAAGGCTTCATCACCTCGCGCCTGGAAAAGGTGATTGCCAGCGCACCGGATATAAACTACATGACCTCCAACAGTTCGGAGGGTAGTTCAACCATTACCGTGTACATGAAGCTGAATTACAGCCCCAGTGCGGCGGTCGCCAACATTCAATCAAAAGTGCAACAGGTGACGGATCAGTTGCCGACGGGTAGTCAATTACCGGTTATCAACGTAACGGTCGGTGACACGACGGACCTGATGTATGTCGCCTTCTACAGCAAAGAACTCAGTCAGCAGCAAATTACCGACTTCCTGCTGCGGGTGGCACAGCCGCGACTGGCCTCGGTACATGGCGTAGGCCAAGCGCAGATACTGCCGCCGGGAGCCGGCAACGGGAATACCTATGCGATGCGGGTGTGGTTGGATCCACAGAAGATGGCAGCATTGGGCATTACCGCTGCGCAGGTTTCACAAGCGTTAATCGCGAACAATTTTATTTCCGCAGTCGGACAAACGCGGGGGAAGACGGTACAAAACACCATTGTCGCGACCACTAATCTGCATAATGTGGATGAATTCCGCAATCTGGTTCTGCGTCAGTCTGGTAACACCCTCATCCGGCTCAAAGATGTGGCAAAAATAGAACTCGGTGCACAGGATTACACCTCTCAGGCCTTTTTTGATGGCAAGCCGGCCGCATTTATCGGTATTCAGGAGTCACCTTCGGCCAACTCTCTGGATGTCGCTTCCGGGGTAAAAACATCGCTGGCACAGTTGTCAAAAAGCCTGCCGCCCGGAGTGCATATGGCGATTCCTTATGACGCCAGCACCTTCATCAAGGCCTCTATCGATGAAGTCGTCCTAACCATTGGAATTACCCTTGCAGTGGTGGTGCTGGTCATTTTCCTCTTCATGGGTTCCTTCCGTTCGGTGCTCATCCCGGCGGTGGCCATTCCCCTGTCCATCATCGGTGCCGGCTTCATCATGTGGGCCATGGGCTTCACCATCAACCTGCTGACCCTGTTGGCAGTGGTTTTGGCCATCGGGCTGGTGGTAGACGATGCCATTATCGTTGTTGAAAATGTGCTCCGGCATATGGATGAAGGAAAAACGCCTTTTGAAGCGGCTTTAATGACTGGGCGGGAGCTGGGAGGGCCGATCATCGTCATGTCCACCACGCTCGTCGCCGTATTCGCCCCCATCGGATTTATGGGGGGGCTGACGGGGAGTCTGTTTGGTGAATTCGCGTTTACGCTGGTGGCTGCGGTTTTAATGTCCATGATCGTAGCATTGACGTTATCACCGATGCTCTCCAGCAAGATATTACGCCCGACAAGGGAACATGGCTTTGAACACTTTATCGAGCAGCGCTTCACTGCTCTGCGTAATTTCTACGACCATATCTTAAGTGGCACACTGAACTATGTGCCAGTCACCATGCTCTTTGCCGCGGTAGTGTTTGGGAGTATCTACTTTCTGTTCAGCACCTCGAAATCAGAATTAGCGCCAGCGGAAGATCAGGGCATTATTTTTAATGCGGGCACGGGCAGCCCGACCATTACACCGGATCAACTGGCCCGTTATGGAAAACAGATTCTGAAGGTGTTGGATAAATATCCCGAGAAAAAGGCAACCTTCATGGTCACCGGTATTTCGGTGGGCAGCGGCGGCGGCTCCAACAGTCTGTTCGCCGGTATGCGCCTGACAAACTGGGATAAACGTTCCACGACGGCGATGCAGTTGCAACCGCAAATCCAGCAGGCCCTGCAAAGCGTCCCGGGACTCCAGGTAGCCTCATTTTTACGGCCGTCCCTGCCCGGTTCTGCGGGCGGTCTGCCGGTGCAATTTGTGCTGCAAAGCCCGGGCAGCTATGGCAAAATCGATCAGGTGGCTGGCCAGGTGATCGCAGCGGCCTATAAAAGTGGATTGTTTTTCTATGTGACCAAGGATTTGCGTATTGATAATCCTGAGGTCGTGTTGAAGATCCATCGCAATATGGCCGCCAACCTTGGCCTGACCATGGCGGAGATCGCCGAGGACTTGCAGCCCCTCTTGGGCGGCAACTACGTCAATCGCTTCGATATGGAAGGCCGCAGCTATAAGGTCATTCCCCAGGTACCGGACCACTTCCGCCTCGACCCGGCAGCCTTGAAGCAATATTACATCGCGACCGGCAGCGGTCAGATGGTGCCCTTATCTACAGTGGTTTCTATTGAGACCAAGGTGGAGCCGCAATTCTTGCCGCAGTTCCAGCAGCTCAACTCGGCAACCATCGAGGCGGTGCCCAAACCCGGCGTTACCATGGGCGAGTCTTTGAGCTTCTTTAAGACTGCGGCAGAAAAGGTCATGCCCAAGGATTTTTCTCTGAACTATGCGAGCCAATCCCGTCAATACATACAAGAGACGGGTGGGCTGCTGACCACTTTTGCATTGGCCATCATCCTGATTTATTTGTTGCTGGCCGCACAGTTTGAGAGTTTCCGCGATCCGCTGATCGTGTTGATTACCGTACCCATGTCCATTAGCGGGGCGTTGATTTTCATCAGCTTGGGTCTGGCTTCCATCAATATCTATACGGAAGTAGGGTTGATCACGTTGATTGGCCTGATCGCCAAGCAGGGTATTCTTATCGTGCAGTTCGCCAACGAGATCCAGAAGAAAGAAGGACTCAACAAGCGTGAAGCAGTGCAGAAGGCCTCCAGCATTCGTTTGCGCCCCATCCTCATGACTACGGGGGCAATGGTACTGGGGGTTCTGCCCTTGCTGGTAGCGGGCGGACCCGGCGCGGTCAGTCGCTTCCAGATGGGCCTGGTGATCTTTACAGGCTTGAGTATTGGCGCTTTCTTTTCGCTCTTC
>DAIAVG010000055.1 GCA_027445725.1 Acidithiobacillus sp. | reverse complement strand
GATCTGAATCTGTGCGCCTGGCCAATGCCGCGGCGGAGGCTATGCTGCAGCCCGGCAGTTTCACGAATTTACCCGGCGGTCGGGTGATTTATGTGGGGCAACCCGTGGGTAAAAACAGTCGCCGCTTCCGCGAGATCTTTTTGTCCATTGCCCAGGGTGATCAACTGGATTTGGCGACGGCGACTTACGGGGAGATCAAACCCCGTCAGGATGGCGCCCTGACTCTGGTGCTGGTGGATGGTCAACGTTATCTGGGACGGCCCGGGCAAAACGGGTTCAAAGTCCTTTCCTTTGCGCGCTATCGGGTGTTGCTGGGTAGCCCGGCCACTAGCGCTGCCCAGCCGGGCGGCATCAACTGGGGTAGCGTGTCTCTGTCTCAGCTTGGGCGTTACCTGCACGGCACCGAGATGCGCTTCGCCGTAACCGAACTGGAGTGGCGTCTGCTCTGGCCGCTGGCGCTGCCTCTATTGGCTTTGCTGGCTGTCCCTCTGGCCTACAGCGAGCCCCGGGGTGGTGGACGGGCGGCAGGCATGTTGGTAGGCATCCTGTTTTTGCTGGCTATCAATAACATCGTTATTTATCTCAAAGAGCACATGATGAGTGGCAAGATGTCGGTTTTCCCCGGATTATTTTGGGTGCTCCTGCTGATTTTGGTGGTGGCCGCGTACACTTTTTTCAGGCGCAGTCGCGATCTGCCGATTTTACCCGCCTGGTCGGGGCGGCGCGCGTCATGAAACGCGCAGACCGGTTGCTGTTTCGTGGCATGCTGCTCTATAGCAGCCTGGTGTTGGTTATGCTTCTGGCGCTGGTTTATATCGCCCAACTTGTCGCCAAATCCTCCGGACCCGGGCATGGAGTCTGGTCTATGACGCGGCTGCTTTCCTACGCCGCTCTGCAGTTGCCCGATGTAGCTTATGATGTGATTCCACTGGCGTTACTGCTCGGTGCGCTGGTCTGGGTGAGTATCCTGAGTGGACATTCTGAGGTGATCGCTTTACGCATGTCGGGGTGGTCGGTCTGGCGTCTGGAGCAGCCGCTCCTGCTGGTCGGATTGTTCGGTGCTGGCCTTATGTTTGCTTTGGGAGAATGGGTGATACCGGTCACCGCACCCGCCGCCGAGGCCATGTGGGCCAATACCGATGAGCCGGGGACCCGCCTCCATAATATGGGGTCGCAAGGACTATGGTTGCGCTATGGTGCACAGATTATCCAGATCGGCGCGGTGGGAGATGGCGGGAAGATTTTGCAGGATATGCATATCGCGCGGATACGCCAGGGTATGGTGGGAGTGGACGCCATAACAACGGCCAGCGAGGCGGCATTCAAAGAGGGGCACTGGAGCTTGCACAATGTCCAGCTTTTCGAAATTACGCCCGATCAGATACGGGTGACACGTGTTGCGGAGATGCCGTGGTCAGTGGCGCTGCATCCGGCCACTTTGCGTAGTTTTGCTCATCCGACGCGCACCATGACGCTGCCTGCCCTGTGGCAAAGTTACCAGGCTTTGCAGAGCGGCGCGCTGAATATGAACCGCGTCGCCCTCGCCTTCTGGCGCAGGGTGAGTTATCCGTGGGTGGGCCTGGTGATGATTTTGCTGGCGGTACCTTTTGTGACGCGCAATCCGCGCGGCGGTGGTCTGGCCGCGCGGATTATGGCGGGGCTGGTGTTGGGGCTGGGATTCCATTTCCTCACGGAGATGTCGGGATATATCAGTGTCTCAGGTGGAATACCCCCTTTAGCCGCTACTTTCTTACCTATTGCGCTCTTTGCAGCTATTGCCGGGCTTTTGCATCGTTTCAACTGAACGCGGCATTTTGCGTTTCTTCTTTCGGTGAGTTCGCCCGTGGCTCCGCACTGCTGTCGAGACACCTGTTGCCTTGGGGGATGGGGTGAGCGCGTCTGTAGGCTGTAGCGCTGGACTTGCCCTTTTCCCAAGTGAACAAGAACAGCCCGATGTGCTATTGCGCCATGCGGATGAAGCCCTCTATGTGGCAAAACGCTCCAAAAAAACCCGGGCACGTTTCTGGGTCAACCATCGGGATATCACCAACCCCGATCAGACAGCGGCGGGCTGAACCCGTCTGCCTGCTCTGAAAAAAGATGTTCAGGAGGCATTCTCGTTACGCTGGCGAATCAATTCCTGATCAAATGCATTGTCGATCTCCTGTGAGAGTTTGAGCACTTTGCGGAAGATGGTGGGGTCTGAGTCGTCGGCCTGGCTGCGCAGACGCAGGTCGGCAAGGCCATCAAAGCTGTGCGCACGATCCACGGGGGCACTAGCGGCGTTACACTGGTTGCCCAGATAGAGGGCGGTCAGCACCTCAGAGGTCAGCGCATCGTTGAGCCTGCCTTGCTGTGCGGCCCTCAGCGCCGCATCCGGGGTCATATCCTGCAGGAAAGGGTATCCCAAATGCTGGTTGAGAAATTCTATAAGTTCTTGATAGGTCATGGTGGACTCCAGGATGAGAGAGAGCGGGTCATGCCGTCGTTGAGGGAAAACATCACACGCTTCGGCGACACGTTGAAAATAAGCAACTATTCACAGGGGTATCGCTACCCCATCGCGGGCTGACTGAAAAGATGGGGCCAGGGCCTGCAACAGGTCGATGCCTTGCTTGCATAAGGTGTCCAGATAAGATCGAATCGTGCAGAAGGCCGCAGCCCCGTCGAAGGTGCGGAAGCCACGGGAGACCTTTTGCTTGATCTTGGGGCGTCCGCCTTGTGTTTCCTGAGCGGAAGAGTACACCTATCCACTGTCGAAACAAAATGTCCGCGCCCCCAAAATGCTGCCCTGCGGAATTGCGCTTCCGCCCCCATAGGGACGAGCCATGTGGATCGCCCTTTTCCCCTTGAGATACCCATGTTCAGTTGACAAAGAAGGAACGGTCAAAGGGTGTGCGCCAAGTATGATAGATGAAATATAAGGCCGCGAACCCGGCAATATAGGCTTCTATCCAGATTTCCACCGAAGCGAACCAGTTCTGCTCTTGTCCGCGATCCAGCAACAACTGCAAGGCCCCGATGGCCAGACTCAGGCTGACAAATCCCGCCATATCAAAGTGCATCCGCCGCAGTGCCGAATCCCTGGGGAAGGATTTCCAGATTCCCATAAACGCCATGATCCCCACCGGCACATTGACGAAAAATACCCAGCGCCAGCCCATCGTATCCGTCAGCCACCCGCCCAACGTCGGCCCGATGATCGGCCCGACCATCACCCCCATGCCCCACAGGGCCATGGCGGAACCCTGCTTTTCCCGGGGGTTGATGTCGAGCAGGACGGTTTGCGAAAGCGGCACCAGCGCCGCTCCGAAGACACCCTGCAGCGCCCGCGCAACGACTATTTCCCCCAGCGAAGTAGAAATACCGCACCACATGGAGGCCAGCGTAAATCCCAGTACCGAGGCCAGAAAGACGGTACGCTGACCAAAACGGTCACAGAGCCAGCCGGTCAGTGGTGTGGCGATGGCCGCCGCCACAATATAAGAGGTCAGCACCCAGCCGATTTGGTTCAGAGATGCAGACAGGCTGCCTTGCATGTGCGGCAGGGCCACGTTGGCGATGGTGCCGTCCAGGGTCTGCATGATGGTGGCCAGCATGATGGACAGCGTAATGAGGGGCCGGTTCAATCCCTCCGTAGCGACTGCGGCGCTTTCCACGGTCATCGGGAGGATTCTTCGGTAAAGCGCTGCAAACGCTGCAGGAGTTCCGTCGCTTGCTGCAATTCTGCAGCATTCAGACCATCCAGCATTTCGCGGCGGCGATACTCATCCAGCTCGCCTGGCTCAGTCCGAGACCCTTCAGGCGGCGATCCAGCGCGTGGCGCCAGGCCCGGGCGCTGTCATGCAGGGCCAAGGCAAACGCTTCCTGCAACAGGTCTTTGCTCATGAATTCCTCCGGTATTTTTAGCCGCCCAGATTATTAGAGTACTTATACTTATGGCTCTATCTATTTACAAGAGACGTCCGGCACCCAAAGGTAACCGCTGGAGACCCAGTCGACATGCCTAAGCCCACGATGTCACCTTGACAGAAGCGCAGGGCTCCGCCATGGTGGCCTAAATTTACGAGGACCCTCATGCTGCATTTTCCAGATATCAACACCGTCGGCTTCCAGCTTGGCCCCATCACCATCCACTGGTATGGTCTGCTGGAGATCATCAGCTTTGTTATCGCCACCGTCTGGCTCATCCGGCGCGGTCGCATGGCGCACTGGAACTGGCGCAAAGAGCAGGTCGTCGATCTGGAATTTTATGTGGCCGTCGGCGCCATACTGGGTGGCCGGGTGGGTTACGTGCTCTGGTACAACCTCCCCTATTATCTCGCCAATCCCATAAAAATGCTGGCCATCTGGGATGGCGGCATGTCCTTTCACGGCGGCCTCCTGGGGGTCGTCATCGCCTGCTGGGCATTTGCGCGACTCCATGAGCAACATGCCTTTCTGCCTACGCTGGATTTCATCGCGCCGGCCGTGCCCATCGGGCTGGGTCTGGGGCGTCTCGCCAACTTTATCAACGATCAACTTTTTGGTCGCGTCAGTCACCTGCCCTGGGCCATGGTCTTCCCCTCCGGTGGTCCGCAACCCCGACAACCCTCGCAACTCTACGAGTTTCTGCTGGAGGGCGTTCTGCTCCTGCTGATTCTGGCCATCTACAGCCGCAAAGCGCGACCTGCCGGTGCCGTTGGCGGCATGTTTGTCCTCTTTTATGGCATCTTCCGTTTCATCGCGGAATACGCACGGCAGCCGGATATTCAGTTGGGCTTTGTCTTCGGTCCCTACACCATGGGTCAGGTCTTATCCGTGCCCATGATCATTCTCGGCCCGCTGGTGATTTGGTGGGCCTATAAGGGTGGATTCTCCGAATCGCCTAAAACCACATCGGCAGCCGATAATTAACTGCTGCACGTTGCATCTGCATAATGCCCATGGCTGAGCTCAATCCACCACAGCAGGAAGCTGTAAAACACATCCACGGTCCCTTGCTGGTGCTGGCAGGGGCCGGATCGGGCAAGACCCGGGTCATCACCCGGAAAATCGTCCATCTCATCCGCGAGCAGCAGGTTGCCCCCAAACACATCTGCGCCGTGACCTTCACCAATAAGGCCGCACGGGAGATGAAAAGCCGCGTCGCCGAGGCTTTGCAAGGCCATAACAGCCGCGGCCTGATGGTCTCTACCTTTCATCATCTCGGTCTGCAAATCCTGCGCAAAGACATCGAGCGCCTGGGTTATCGCGGCAACTTCAGCGTCATTGACCCTGGCGACAGCTTAGGGATGGTCCGTAACCTGCTCCGCGAGGCCAACGGCCCCAGCGATCTCGCCGAAGCCATCCAGGCACGTATCTCCCGTTTCAAGAATGACGGTTTCTTTCCCGAGGAAGCGCATGCGGATGACCGTCTTGGCCAGGAGGCCGCCAATATATACGCCTCATATCAGCGCTCCCTCAGTGCCTGTAACGCCGTGGATCTGGATGATCTCATCCTCCTGCCCACCCGCCTGCTGCAAGACCACGCAGAAGCCCGTCACGCTTGGCAGGATCGTATCCGCTACCTGCTGGTGGATGAATATCAGGACAGCAACGGCGCACAGTACCGTCTGGTGCAGAGTCTGCTGGGCACCCGTCACAACCTGACGGCGGTGGGTGACGACGACCAGAGCATCTACTCCTGGCGGGGTGCGGCTGCCGACAACCTGCATCGGCTGGCGCAGGATTTCCCCAACCTCAAAATCGTCAAACTGGAGCAGAACTATCGCTCCACCGGCCGCATTCTCCAGGCCGCCAATGCGGTCATTGCGCAAAATCCGCACCTCTTCGAAAAGCGCCTGTGGAGCACGCTGGGCGATGGCCACAGCATCCGCGCCCTGCGCTGCGCCAATGAGGCCGACGAGGCGGAGCAAGTGGTCAATGCCATTCTCCGCGACCGCTTTCAGCGGCAGGGTGAATACCGCGATTACGCCATTCTGTACCGCAGCAACCATCAGGCCCGCCCCTTTGAAGCGGCCCTGCGCAATGCCCGGATTCCATACCAGATATCCGGCGGCCTCTCCTTCTTTGAACGCAGTGAAATCAAGGATTTTCTGTCCTATCTGCGGCTCCTGGTCAACCCTGACGATGATCCCGCTTTCCTGCGTGCGGTCAACACGCCACGCAGGGGCATCGGCAGCGGCACCCTGGAACGCCTGGGCGCCTTCGCCAAAGAGCGTAATTCCTCGCTCTTCGCCGCGCTTTGGGAAGACGCGCTGGAGCTGCCCGACAAGGCGCGCACGGCCCTGCGCAGCTTCGCCGGCTGGGTGAATCTCAAGGCTGGTGAGGTGGACAAAGCTGAACTTATCCCGGCCTTGCAGAGCCTGCCCGAGGAAATCGGCTATCTGCAGTATCTACAGAGTGAAGGTGACGAAAAAGAGGCGGGGCGCCGCTGGGAGAATATTCAGGAACTCCTGAACTGGATGCAGCGCCTGCAGGACCAGGACGAAGGCCCGCAAACCCTCGCGGAGATCCTCAACCGCCTCATGCTCTTCAACGTGCTGGAGCGCGAGGAGGATGACGACCGCGATGTGCTGCGCCTGTCCACCCTGCACGCGGCCAAGGGCCTGGAATTCCCGCAGGTGTTTCTGGTCGGTGCCGAGGAAGAACTGCTGCCCCACCGCAACAGCGAAACCCCGGAGCAGATTCAGGAAGAACGCCGCCTCTTCTACGTGGGCATGACCCGCGCCCGCTTCCGCCTGACGCTGAGTCTCTGCCGCAAACGCCGCCGCCACGGCCAGGACGTCCATCCGGAACCCTCCCGCTTCCTCCAGGAAATCCCTAAAGAGCACCTGGACTGGCAGGGCGACCAGAACCCCGAAGAAGAAATGGACCCCACTGCCGCTTTCGCCCGTCTGCGGGAGATGCTCGGCAAAACCTGATAAGCGCGTTCGCCACACATAAAAGCAAAGAGGCGATCCACACAACCGGATCGCCTCTTCTGCTCGGTATCCCGCTTGGACTGCGGGATGCGTCTACCTGCCTTTACTGAGCGATGTTACCCATCGCTTTAACGCGGGCCGAGAGTCGGCTCTTGGTGCGGGCCGCCATGTTGCGGTGTGCCACACCCTTGCCAACGGTCTTGTCGATGACCGATTCCGCGGCGCGCAACGCGCTGCGTGCCTGTTCCTGGTCACCAAGGTGTACGGCCTTCAGCACACCCTTCACATAGGTGCGCAAGCGCGAGCGCAGACTAGCGTTGTGCAAGCGCCGCTTTTCATTTTGTAATACGCGCTTGCGCGCCTGAGCTGTATTGGCCAACTTTTACTCTCCATATCTACAATCCCGCGTCTGCGGGAAATGAAGTCGCGTATTCTGGCGCTAACGCCCAACCCTGTCAATATCAATGGATTGCAAAAAACCACCCGGCACTACGAAAATGGGGACGCGTGGCCTACGTTACTCTGCCATCACGTGGACATGCTCTGGTGCCACTTGCACCCACAGCTCTGTGCCTAACGCCAGAGACCTGCCTTCGCACTGCAAGCGTGGTAACAGCATGTCCAAAGATAAAGCCCCTTCCATTCTGACACGCAAGGCAACACCCTCCTCCCGGAGGCTCACGACCTTCAATTTCAGGGCATTCGGCGCTGAGCCGCCCAGAGCGTCGCCCGGCACGAGATCCTCGGAACGAATGGCCACCGTCACCGCCATACCCGGATGCATGCCGTGCTGCAAGCCGGTACGTAAACGCCAGTCGGCTCCTGCTCCTGCCACCACCATTCCGGCTCCCTCTATTTCCTCAATGCGCCCCGCCAGGAAATTACGAAACCCCAGCAAACGCGCCACTCCCATAGTGGCGGGTCGCGCAAACACCGCACGGGGAGGCCCCTCCTGCGCAATACGCCCATCCAGCAACACCGCCATGTGATCTGCGAGCATCGCCAGGTGCGGATCATGACTCACCGCCAGCACTGGCACCCCAAAGTCGTGGACCTCACGGATGAGTTCGTCCAGAATTTCGTCGCGGGTGGCCATGTCCAGCGCCGAGGTAGGCTCGTCCAGCAGCAGCAGCTCAGGACGCCGGGCCAGAGCGCGAGCGAGCGCCACCCGCTGGCGTTGCCCGCCGGAGAGGGCCGCCGGATAACGCTCTGCCAGATCGACAAGCCCCACGCGCGCTAGCAAATCCATAGCCTGTGCGCGGCGGCCTGCGCCTC
>DAIAVG010000054.1 GCA_027445725.1 Acidithiobacillus sp. | reverse complement strand
ACGCAGGTTGTCATCAACATCTCCGACTGGATGAAAAGTCATTGGTATATTGTGGTGTTCGTGCCCATCGCCACGGTATGGCTTTTTGTCTACGCCTACAAGCGCAACCTGTCTTTCAAGACCGTGGTAGACCGTTTCTCCCTGAAAATCCCGGTGCTGGGCGACATCCTGCTTAAAGGCGCGGTGGCGCGCTTTATGCGCACCCTGTCCACCATGCAGGCGGCGGGGGTGCCCATCATGGAAGCCCTGGGAACCCTTTCCAAGGTCTCCGGCAATATCATCATCGAGCGCAGCGTCCTGGCGGCCCGTGACGACGTCGCCGGTGGTGGTCGCATCACCACCCAGCTCAAATCCGACGGCGTCTTCCCCATCATGGCCACGCAGATGCTGGCCATCGGCGAGGAAACCGGCGCCATCGAAACCATGTCCGGCAAGGTCGCCGATTTTTACGAAGCGGACGTGGAGGAATCGGTAGACCGCCTCTCCACCCTCATGGAACCGATGATCATGGTGGTGCTCGGCATCATCGTCGGCACCCTGGTGGTCGCCATGTATATGCCGATCTTCAAGATGGGCGCGGTGGTGACGCATGGGGGGTGAGGCTGCCGTTAAGGGCTTTACCCTGATCGAGCTGATGGTCATCATCGCCGTCATGGGGATCATCGCCGCCGTGGCCATTCCCCAGTTCAACATCTGGATGATCCGCGCCACCATTCAGGGCGCTTCGGGCCATTTGCAGCAGGACGTGGCCTGGGCCGAGGGCTACGCCATCCGTAGTGGATATCCGGTGCAGGTTTCCATTAGCAGCGGTGGGACCAGTGGCTGCGCGTGGACCATCACTCCCCAAGCAAGCAATGTGCAGCAGCAGGTGCCGCAAATGTTAGCCAGTGCATTCGCCAGCCGCTACCCCAACACCGTGTGCAACGTGGTGACGGGTGCGACCTTCAGCATCACCCCGACGGGCATGGTCTATGGCTCGAGCGGCACCATTACCAGCGCCGACGTGACCTTCGGCAATGCCAGCCCCAATGGCACACAATATGGCTACTGGCTCACCCAGATCAGCGGTGCGGGCAACTTGCGCAATTGCGCCACCAGCGCCCCTACCAGCAGCGTGTGTAACCTGCAATGAACAACCGGCGGGTACTGGATAGGTTGTCACAATGGGATTTGCCCGCGTTGGCCAAGCTACCGTCGCGCCCTGCCTTGGGAACGGTCCCCTGCATCTCTGCCGGCTATGAGTCTGTCATCCCTTCCGAGGCGGGCCTGACCCTGATCGAGGCCATGGCGGCTCTGGCCATTTTTGCCATTGGTTCCCTGGGCATACTGAGCCTGTTTCTGGGTAGTTTTGCCATGAGCGCGCAAAACCAGAATCTCACCTCGGGGTATGAAATCGCTCAGAGCGCTGTGGGGGTGCTGCGCGCCAATGGTGCCCAGGCCATGAGCCTGAGTGGCGCGACGGTGAGAGCGAATCAGGCCAGCAATTCCTTACTAGATCCGGTGAGCCAGGTAATGAGCGCCTACGGGATGCCGCCCCAGAGTCAGGTGAGTTTGACGGTGGCGCCTTTGAACAGTGCCGCCCAGTGCCCTTGTTCGGCGACGGTATCGGTTAGCTGGGGAAATGGCCAGAGTTATACGACCCAAACCGTGGTGGGGTACTAAGATGACAACGCGGGGTAGCATGAAGGTCATGGAGAATGGCCAGATGAATGGAGCGGCCCGGCAGACTTGCGGTCGGCAGGGCGGCCTTACTCTGGTAGAGCTGCTGGTGTCGCTGGTAGTGGTGGGCTTACTCGCCACTGCCATATTCAGTTTCTTCCTGAATACCAGTCAGAGTGTCGGCCAACAGTCGGCCAACGGCGAAATGTGGCAACGGGGCCGTAATGCTCTGGCGATCATACGCCAAGCCATCGAATCGGCGGGTTATGGGCTGCCGAATTACAGTCAGTGCCCCAACGGGGTGGTAGGAATTAATAATGCTAGCGCCCAGGGCGGGGTGCTGGTGGCTATCACCGCCTCGGCGCAGAGTTCGGGCAGCAGCTATGATCCATCCAGCTCCTCTTTAGGAGGCATCTCCACCTACGCCTTTAGCACATTGATCGGCGGCGGCAGCTTTGGCGGGGCACCGGCAACGACGGTGAACAGTCAACACGGTGTCAATATCCAGGTTACCAGCACAGTTCCTCTCAATCCCGGCGATCTGACCTTGATTGCTCCCCAGGGTGGAGGTACTTGTCTGCTTGGGCAGATTACCAACGTGGCGGGTAAGGGTTCTTTAAATAGCAGTTGCAGTGTTACCGGTAATGGCACCAGCAATGGTGCCGGTACGGTGGTGTTCAACTCTGGTAGTCACGGTTCTTGTTTCCAGGCCAATCCCAATCAGCTGTTCAGCCTGTTGACCGGCACCAGCGGCACCCCCTCCTCTTTGACAAATGCGGCTCTCTACGATCTCGGTTCCCAGAATTTTTTGTTTGAGACCTTCGACATAGAGGAAAATCCGGCTGGCAGTACTCCCACGCTTTACATGACCCAATACACGGGCACGCAGGCGTCGGCACCCACGCCCCAGCCGCTCGCCAGCGGTGTGGTGGATATTCAAATGGAATATGGCTTGGGCAGCAACGGCAGTGTGCAGCAATGGGTTTTCCCCGAGAACTACAACCCATCCCCGAGCACCACACAGAGCATCGTCGCCGTGCAGTTCGCCATGTTGATCCGTAGCACTCAGTACCTGCCCGATAGCCTCAGTCCGGCCAGCTTCAATCTGCTGGGCCGGACCTACACCGTGCCCAGCAGCGGCGGCCTCGGCTGCCTGCAGGGTGACTGCCGACATTATCAGTATCATCTCTTTCAGAGCGTGATCCCCATGCGCAATGGGATCTGGGGTGGGCAATGAAGCGGCAGGATGATCAGCAAACTTTCGAGCCGGCATACACCGGTCACGGGGAAGGCCAGGATTCTGGAAATCAGGAACGTGGTGTCATCCTGGTGATCGTGCTGGTACTAATTTTTGCCGTGACCCTGGCCCTGATGGCCTATTTGTATCTTAATAAAAACAATACGTTGATCGCATCCAACCTGGCGGTACAGAATGCCGCCCAGGAAGCAACAGATCAAGGTTTGCAGAATGCGGCGCAGTGGTTACAGCAGAACAATCCGCAGATCAACCCACCAAGCTATTATTTTTCGAGTATGGTCGGTGTGCCGACGAACTATGGATCGAGCAGCACGCAGACTAACCCGGTAGCGCCCGCTCCTGCCTTCTGGCTAGGTTGCGCTAGCGCCAGCACATGCTATCAGTTACCGCAACCGGTGCAGTACGGCCCGTTTTCCTTTGCTGTGCAATATGTAATTTTTCCTTCAACTACGAACCCAGTGCCATTGTCTGGTTACCAGATTACCGGTAATGCGCCGACTGCCAATTATTACGTGGTATTTATCCATGCCCAAAAAGCCGGCTCTGGCGGTGGCCTGGGGGTGACGGTGCAGTCAGTAGTTCGAGTGGTACAGTAGAAATACAGATGGAGAGGGGTGATTTATGCGTGTTTCGTTGACATTTCTTGCTCTAGCGGGGCTCGCCAGTGTCAGTTTTACGTCGGCTCAGGCTGGGCCGCTGACGCCGGGGATCGGCACCGGGACGTCGCTGGAAGGCTTTGCGGCGCCCAAAGCCCTGCACCGGAATAAGCCGCCGCAGCCCCCTTTATCGGGGAATGATGCCACTCTGAATCATCCTGGCATGGGTACGCCGCCAGCACATCGGCATCATTCCGTGGAAAAGGGGATCCGCCCATGAGGTCGCGCGTAAAAAGGCCGATAACTCGGGCATTGATCATGGCTGTTGTAACAGCCCTTTGGGGAAGCGTGGCATGGGCGGGATCTTCCAGTACCAGTTTGACACCCACCGAGATCGAAGCCCAACCCAATCTGATGATTCTGCTCTCCAACTCAGCTTCCATGAGCCTGAATATGACTGGCACGAACCTGGCCACGGCACCGACAAGCTCCACGACTTCGGTGCCGCTGGAAAATCAGTGTCCGGCCAATTACAACTCCAGCAGCGATTATCTGGCAGTACCTACTTTCAATGATGGAGCCTGTGGGGGGACGGGCACGCCCTTTCCCTATGGTCAATACGGTAACCAACCAGACTCCCGTTTTTATATCGCCAAGCAGGCGCTTTACAATATTTTGAACAGTAACTATGCGCAAAACATCAATCTGGGCTTTGCTACCTATCGGCAGGCTTTTGGTCTGATGGCTTCGGCAGTTTCGCAATCTTCCAATGCCATTTATCCGAATATTTATCTGCCAGGGCAGGCAGCGGGAGCAGCAGGCGCTTTTCCATCGCCCTACGATACCTATACCTCTACACAATTGGCTGGTGTGGGTGATAATCCGCTCAACTTTGCTTTCGTGTCTTGGTGGCCGGTGTACAACAGCACCTACACCGGTCTCAATGATGATGGAAATGCCTTTATCGGCAATGGCCTCAATGGCTCTTCGAGCAACACGAATGGTCAACCGCCTTTCAATTCCAGCGGGCTGTTTGGCACGGTGACCTATCTGACCAATAACGCTGGTACGGGTGGATTGCCGTACTCCGTGTCTTATCCGCAAGGCACTCAGCAGAACACCTCTGTGTCCAGTGGCGCTTGGCTGTATTCCTACTATGGTGGAGGGGGCCTGACTCCGCAGCAGGCAAGTTCTGGGGCTGCGGAGCCGGTCCTGAATCTTTGCCAGACGTTTTACAATAGTCAGGCCAACACGTTTCAGGCGATTTATACAGAAAATGCAGCTAATGGCAGCCCCATTCTCTTCCAACAGTCGTTCCCGAGTACGTATGCGGGAAACACGTTATATTATGTCACCTTAGGATCCCCTCTGTTTCAGAATGGGTCAATCAGCAATAATGCGTATAGTCAAACCTGTAATGTGACAAATACGCCGTCTGGTGCAACGGCGCCGACCAGCGTGCAGATTGCTTCTGGTGAGGCGCTGGTATCCAACCAGTTTAATTTGCCGTCAGGCGAATCGCAGAACGCCTATTTCAGCTACATCCCCAAGTGGTTGTCGGGGACCAGCCAGAGTGGCAGCAGCCTGAATCTAACTCCCGGTCAGGCCGATGGCTGGTCTGGTGCGACCACGGTCAACAGCGGGACGATCTCGGCAAGCTACCCCGCTAAACCGCAATCAGAAAGTATCCTGGGCAGTTGGAACTGGGCGGGTGCGCAGTGGATGGGCACTTTCGTCAATCTGCCGTCGTCCAGCCATGCGGGCAACAATGCGGGCAACAATGCGCCCATTATTGCGGCATTGGTCAATCCCGCCTACCCCATGGAAAACGCCAGTGGACTGGAATATAGCTACAGCAATCAAACCATCGGGAGTTCTTCCAGTTCGCGCTCCATCGCCAATTCGAGCATGTCGGCAAGCTATGATCGGCGGCAGGAACCGCTCTACGATGCCTTAAATGACGCCTATGCCTACTGGCAGGCTTTTGAAAACGATACTCAAAATGGGGCTGGGGTGTCCGCCTGCTATCACAATGACATGCTGGTTATCTTCGATGGCATTTCTGACGGACATTCCGGCGACACAGCTTCGCAGGAACAGACGGCACTTATCGCTACCGCAAAAGCGTTGTATGACAATCTGGGGGTCAAGATTTACGTCATCATCATTTCTCAGAACGCCGGCGACGTTACCCAGGCCAACGCCCTGGCCAGCGCCGGAGGTACGGGTACCGCTTTTCAGGTGACAAACGCCAGTCAGTTGGCCAACGCGCTGCAGAGCACCTTTATCAGTGTGGCCGGTCAGGCGTTGCTGTCCAGTTTTTCCACGCCACCCACGATGCAGGCCGGCGACTATGCCTTTGCGCCTTTACGGATTTCTCAGTCGCATGGGCAAGGCGACCTGAATGCATATCAGGTTCTGTCCACCGGGCAGCTCAATTCCACCGCCTCGCTGACACCGTCCTGGGATGCCGAGGCGCTGATGAAAACGCTGGGTGCGATCCCAGTGTCTACAACGAATATCAGCAGTAGCAGCAGTTTCTATAGTGGTGGAGAGACTTCTCTGACTACGCTGGCGAGCGGCAGCAACGCCGCCAGCCTGTTCCAGACCAGCGCCACGACGCCTTCCCCAGCGACGATCGCGGCCTATACGGAAAACCCGTCCACGGATGGCGGCGCCTATCTTGGGGGCCGTACCAGTGGCTGGTTTGTGGGATTGCCCAGCGGCGCAAAGCCGGTGGTCGTGACCCCGCCCAACAACTTCCAGCTCTTTGCCGATAACGGATATCAGAGCTTTGCCCAACACCACGCATCCCGCGAGAACGCGGTGCTGTATTCCGGCAATGACGGATTATTGACAGCCATTGGCTATGCAAACGGTAGCACGCCCAATCCTGCGGTGCTTTGGTCGTGGATGCCTAGTGGGCTGATTCCACAGTTGCAAAATTATGGGAACTTTTGGTCTGGCGACAATATGGCTGGAGGCTTTACCAATCTGGATTCGTCCAATGGCAGTAGCACCACTTCATGGCATACTTATGTGGTAGGGTCGGCCCAGAACGGGCAGATCGTGTACGATCTGCAGTTGTCTGGCACAAGTACACCAGGCTTGGCCAGTACGGTTGCAGAGTATGATCTGGGCAGTGATTATAGTCAGAGCATTGCAGGAAATCCGGCCACCTATTGGAATAGCAAGGGGCAAGCTTATGTTGCCTGGTCCCTCAATTACTCTGTCAGCGGAACTCCCAGCTCTTCCGGTGTGTTTTTGATGAATGTCAGTTCCGGTGCGGGGGTCTTTATCAAGAGCCCCAGCACACTGACTTCCATACCTATTTTTGGTGATGGCGGCAATTTGTATGTTGGCGCCGGCAGTTCGATTCTCGAACTCAGTTCATCAACCCTTTTTGGTGGTTCATCCTCTGGTAATAGCGGCAACAACAGTGGAATCGCATCAAAAGCTGTTGCCGGCACGTCCTGGCCGACGTTGACTGCTTCGTCTGTTTCCTGGCAGACACTGAGCGATGCTGGCTCGACCGACATGATGCCGTTTCCCGGTAATGCCAACACCAACATTCAATGGCTGCAGGAATCCTACTCGGGAGGCAGCTATTGGTTGACGGCGGAAAGCAGCAACGGCATCACCGCCATCCAGCAAAGTAATGGCTCATGGGTTCCGCAGTGGTATTCGGCAACTACCGGTGCAGGGCGCAATGGTGCCAGTGGCTTCACGGCACAACCGGCCAACAGTACGGCGAGCAACGCCATCCCCACCTTGCCAAGCAATGCCGTAGTTACGGATGCCGCTCTGGTGGCCGGTGGCGCCGTTTACCTGCCCGTTTCTGTTCCACCATCCGGCGACAGTTGTGGATTGACCAGCGCTTACTATTATCTGTTCCAACTGAACAATGGCGCTTACCCATCTGGATTGGTTACCGATTTGACCGGTACACCAGAGACTGGACCATTGATTGTTGGGTATGGGAATGCACTGACACCGAACCTGAGTTTCATGAATGGTCGCCCCATCATTCAGTCGGCATCCAGCAATACCAACGGCAGCAAGGTATTTCCGGCGACCACAAGTGCCGGACTCCCCCTCGGCGGTCCGGTGGCCTGGCGCCTGGATATGACCCAGTGAGCGCTATAGAGTAGCGATTAGCAGCACCCGCCGCTGTCGACAATGGCACCCTCAAGGCCATGGCCTTAGGGGTGGCGCGTGGGGAACGTGCGCAGACTGTCGCAGTAGCTCACGAGGGTAATGCTCATTTGCTGAGTGGTTCGCATGACTGACTCCATTTCATTTTGCTACGGCGACTTCCATCAAACTCGATGATGAATTGAAAGGGCGCGTGCAGCGCTTGGCAGAAGTCCGCCGCCGCTCGGCGCACTGGATTATGCGCGAAGCCATTGCACAGTATAAGGGCCTGAACCTAAATCGGATCTCGAAAGCCGCCTAGACGGCGTTCGCCATTTGTACTAACGTTGTCACTGCTCATCGTTCCGCCCGTCTGGGGCTGCGCGCTACACCGGAACAAGAGGCCATGTTGCGTCGCGCTGTAGAGGTGATGAGTGGAAGGGAGTGGCTGCTTCCTTTTTTTCCTGGCTAAGCGCAGAATGATAAGCATGTTTAACGTGTTTATCGAGAGGTGTTTATGATTGGGGTTCGTCTGTCCAGCGACATCGAGAAGCGTCTGGATGCGTTGGCAAAAGCAACAGGGCGCACGAAGACCTATTACGTCCGTGAGGCTATTTTGGAGCAT
>DAIAVG010000053.1 GCA_027445725.1 Acidithiobacillus sp. | reverse complement strand
CGTAATGGTCAGCATCGCCTGTTCACCCCGCTGTGAGTAACAGCTTTTCATTTTTTTACATCATCCAACTACGGAGTTTTGCATGTCTGAAGAGATTCAAGAATGGCCAAGAAGTACGCGATGGATACATGTGGGATTTGCGTTGGTAGTGACTTTCCTGATTTTTAGCGAACTCGACATGAAGGCAATATGGAAAAAAGTTGGTGAGCTTCCATTTCGGCACTTGCTATTTCATGCGCACATGTGGGTTGGCATGTTTGCGACGTTAGTTATTCTGGCATTTTGGCTCGAAATTGTACGCATTAAGAAGCTGCGTTCGCACCTTTTCCCATATAGTGGGGAGTATTTAGAAAATATATGCACCGATATAAAGGGACTGGCAGATAGAAGGCTGCCACCCAGTGGGATGCGAGGTGGTTTACCAGGGATGGTGCATGGATTTGGTTTGCTGGCCGTGACTGGCATGGCTATTTTGGGATTTGTAATGTTTTTCCTGATTCCAAATTATGGGGTGGCCGCGCCTATAGGCATTTACCAAATACCCAAGAAATTACATGACTTTCTGTCATCGTTTGTCTGGTTATATTGGTGGGGCCATATCGCAATGGCTGCATTGCATACAATTAAATCTCCCGCTGTTTTGCGGGTATTCAGACCTTAGAAGGGGGGTCCCCGGAATATTTTACCCCCCTTGGAAGCCACTCTTGGAATGCTCCGGTACTCTGGACTACCTGGATGCATTCTTTCTGCGCGGTTTGCTGCTGGTGCAGGGGGAGTGGCGTCTCGCGTATTTAGTGGTCGCCACGATGATAATATCGACGCCCATGCTCTTGCCGCCGATCTTCTCTGTGCCGATCACCATTTCGGTATCTGTGCTCATCACGGTACCTATAGTCGGAACGCTGACCATAGTAAACCGGCGGTGTCATGTAGTAACCAGAAGCATAATCCCGGTTGTCAGCAAACGCGCTGTGGGCAACGGGAAACGTGAGCCCCAGGAGAAATAACGGTGTTATCAATAGATGTTTTTTCATAGGATTCCGCATGTTGAAGAAAATATGCATTAACAATGGCAGTCTGTCACTGTTAACGCATTGCATAGAATGGGTTGCAATCAGCGATCCTCACCGTGATGCCACCCATCCCCCCTTCCCCCGTAATAACCTCCATAATAGCCCCCATATGGAGGAGCTATTATACAGCCAGAAAGCATGGAAGCGCCAAAAAAAACCAACATCACCACATAAACCAGTCGCTTTATTTGCTTCATATTGCTCATAAGATTCCCTCCATGCAATGACTGTAACATCACGCTGACACGCTTTCTGCTAATAAAGTGTTCAGCGACTTGCTCCATCCACGCGCCTATCATGGCCCAATAAAACAGTTTAGCGAACTAAATGTCAAGTTATTAATTGGCCTTGCTTCAAGCCGTAGTAATAGTGAATTCTTATCGTTACTGACGAACCGACCCGCATCCTGTTTGCTAGAGCGCTTTCGATGGCACCGCCGAAAAGGCGTTCGCCGGGCAGGCTAAAAGATTATCCCGGTTGGCCTGCGCTGCTATGCATTCCAGACGTAACGCTTCTCAATACACTAATATTTTGCCGAGGTCAGTCCGTTGGGGGCGAAATTCAACGACCAGATCACGGACCTGGAACTTTTGGAAATGACCGGATGTCATAGATCGGTTCCACCTGTAGATCAATTAGAGTGCCATAATTATTCCATTATTGAACTAAAAACGAAGATGGGAAGCATTTTTGTTGGTGGGACATAGCGTTACCTGGAGTCAAACGATAGCGCGGGAGGCTTTCCCGCTTGATGAAACAGATCCCTGCACCGATATGGAGATATATTATGCACCCATTAATGCGTAAAATGACGGCAGAGTTCATTGGTACCTTTGGACTTATTTTTTTTGGTGGCGGCGCGGCGGCCATGGGTAAACCACTCATAGATATCGCTCTGGCTAACGGATTGGCCATCATGATTGCGGCTTATGTATTCGGGGATATCAGCGGCGGTATTGTGAATCCTGCGGTCACTCTTGGCGGCGCCATAGCAGGAAAAATCAGTTGGCGGGACGCGGGCATGTATATGATTGCTCAGATTCTTGGCGGAATAGCCGCTGGATTTGCATTGCTCACGGTGCTGCACGGACCAATGGGGCACCTGGGTGCCACAACCATCAACACAAACCTTATATCTGTCCCAGGGGGGTTCATGCTGGAGGCGTTGGGGACCTTCTTCCTCACCAGCACCGCGCTGTACACTGCCATGAGCGATCGTGCTGGTAATGCAGCGCCACTGGCCATAGGCTTCACTTTGGTCATGATTGTCACATTCATGGGACCGCTCACGGGGGCCAGCGTCAACCCGGCACGGACGTTGGGTCCTGCCGTGGCAGGTGATTACTACACACATATATGGGTTTATCTCATTGCAACCCCGTTGGGGGGGCTGGTCGCTGGTTTGCTTTATAAATTTATGCAGGAAGGTAAAACCGACATGAATTTCAGGGAAGTTCTGAAGGAAGAAGGAATAAATCTCTAATTTTAGGTATCCACGTTTTACCGGCGCAATATATTAACATACGCCAGATTCGTGTCGCTACGAATCTGGCGTATTTTCGTAAATAAATAAAAACAGTTCGCAATGCTGATATGTTCGCTCGCTATTAGTCTGATTTTCGTGACACAGGACTTTGCCAGATAGGTATAGGGCGTGAACTTTTGGTCATGGCCAAACGACCACAAGCCTTCCCTGAATGAGGTCAGAGTATGCTCCACTTTGCCCAGCGCACGATTTGCATCCACAGGATACAGGCCAACAACAGCCCGACGGCGACCAGGAGTGGTGGCATGCTAATGGCAGCAAAACCCATCACATCGCGCAAAAAAGGAATCGCCAGGACCGCCACGAGCACCACCCCCACACCCGCGAACATGCGTGCCAGCAAAGGATTGTTACCGTCCAGATTATGCAGCGCCGTATGGGTCAGGTCGCGATTAGCCAGGATCAACAGAAACAACGCCAGTACTAAGGCGGTGAACACACTGATACGAAGGTCTTCTTCGGCCCAACCCAGGTGCTGCAACAATGCCCCTCCGGCCAGAAGAATGACCGCAATCCCAAGGCCTTGTGTCAGTGCAAAGCCAATGTTACCGGCGGCGAATGGACTAGAGTGGAGTGGGCGCGGCGGTCGACACATGATGTCGGCTGCTGCGGGCTCAGCCTCGAATACTGTGGAACAGGCCGGGTCGATCAGCAGTTCAAGCACTGCGATATGCACCGGCAGCAGCAGGGTGGGCCAATTCAGTAACGCTGGCAGCAGCGCCAGCGCGATAACGGGCAGATGCACCGCGAAGACAAAGCGCGCCGCTTTGACGACGTTGTCGTAGATGCGCCGCCCCTGTGCGATGGCGGCGACGATGCTGGCGAAGCTATCGTCCAACAGCACCAGGGCAGCAGCCTCGCGGGCCACGTCAGTGCCGCGCTCGCCCATGGCGATGCCCACATCAGCAGCTTTGAGCGCAGGCGCATCATTGACGCCGTCGCCGGTCATCGCCACCACATCGCCAGCTTGTTGCAGCACCCGCACCAGGCGCAATTTCTGCTCCGGCTGCAGGCGAGCGCACAGATCCACCTGCAGCAGGCGCTGGCGCAGACCGATGTCATCCAGCGCAGCGATCTCGACGCCGGTGATAACCTCTGGCCTATCGGACAGACCGACCAGCCTGGCAATAGCCCGCGCTGTGGCAGGATGGTCGCCAGTGAGCATGAGAATGCGTATTCCCGCAGCTCGACATTCAGCAATCGCCGCGGGAACCTCGGGGCGCGGCGGATCAAAAAACCCGACCAGGCCCAGGAAGGTAAAATCAAAGTCGTGCTGGCTTGGTGGCCACGGCGCATCCGGGCTGCCTGCCTGCCATTCGCCCTTGGCCACACCCAGCACCCGCAGTCCCCGCTCGGCCATGGCTTCAACCTGACTCTGAATGGCGCACCGCGCCTCATCCGCCAGATGGCATAGATCAGCCACCGCCTCAGGAGCGCCTTTGGTGGCCAGCAAATGGGTGGCCGGTCGCGTACCAGAAAACACCCGGGTTATGGCCAGAATGTTCGGCGACAGCTCGTACTGGAATTCGGGGCGGCGATCGTCGTGAATGTGCTCGGTGCCAGCCAGCCGCGTGTGACCAAAGATCTGGATGGCTTTTTCCATCGGATCGAAGGGGTCTGTCGGCGTTGCCAGCATGGCGAATTCGACGAGGAGGTGAAAGGTTTCGGACAGTTCGGTGCCCGGTGACGCAATGAAATTCGCATCACCTGCGGTCAGTTCCGCGACCTCCATGCGGTTTTGCGTGAGCGTGCCTGTCTTGTCCACCGCAAGCACGGTGACCGCTCCCAGCGCCTCAACGGCGGACATGCGGCGCGTCAACACCTTTTTTTTCGAAATACGCCAGGCGCCCAAGGCCAGAAATACGGTGAGAATGACCGGAATCTCCTGGGGCAGGATGGCCATGGCCAGGGCAATGCCCGAGAGCAGGCTCTCCAGCAGCGAACGTCCATCCCACAACCAGTTCACCAAAACCAGCGATACGGCCAACAATAGCGCGATCACCGTCAGGTTACGGATAAGCCGGCGCGTGGATTGTTGCAGACCGGAGGTCATCTCTCCCGTTGTTGCCAAAGCCTGGCCAATGCGTCCCACCGCAGTGCCTGCACCCGTTGCACCGACCACGGCGAACCCCACCCCCTTGGTAACCAAGGTGCTGGCGTACAAGGTTGACGTGCCATCACCGCCAGGTATGGCCAGCTCAGCGAGCTTCGGGTTGGGGAGCTTGTCCATCGGCACGGCCTCGCCGGTGAGCAAGGATTCGTCCACCGTGAGCTGACCCTGCACCAGTTGTGCATCGGCGGCGACGCGGTCGCCATCGTGCAGAACCAGGAGATCGCCGCGCACCACCTCGCGCCCGGCGATGCGCAGCTCCTGATCGTCCCGGATCACCAGCGCCCGTGGCGCCGAGAGATCGCGTAATGACTCCAGCGCACGCTGGGTCTTACGCTCCTGGGCCAGGGTGATACCGATGACCACGAACACGAAGGCCAGCAGGAAGAGCGCTTCGGCACGGTCTCCCAGGAGCAGATAGATGCCGCCAGCCACCAGCAGCATCACGAACATCGGCTCGACCAAGACGCCAAGCACGATGGCCAGGAGCGTTTTTGGCGTGCTTCCCGGCAGCAAGTTTGGGCCACCCTCGGCCAGGCGCTGCGCCGCCGTTGCGCGGGTAAGCCCCGTCAAATGATGGGCATCAGTTCGTGCCGTGGGGCGGGTGTCCATGTTCAGCGATCTGTTGCTGAGTGGCCGCCATCGCACTCGCCACGTGCTGGCGGCAGGCGTCCAGTTCTGTAGCAGAGTGGGCGGTGCCAACACAATAATGATAGGCCTGATGGGCCTTGCCAAGCGCAGACTGCTCTAAGCCGTGATGATCCAGATACTCGCCCAGCCGACATTGACAGACGTCTTCAAGATGCTGCAACTGGCCAAGTAGCCTCGGTGCGAGGCGATAGATGCCGTCAAATTGCAGGTGTGACGCATAGGCGCCGAGCAGGGTGCGCGGCTGGGTGTCTTGGGCTATACCGTTCCAGGCACGGAGCCACTCCAGCAAGGCTTCTTCCGGCATCGGACGGGCGATGGCGTAGCCCTGCACGCATCCCACCCCTAACACGGCTAAGGCATTGATGGTTTCTGCGGTCTCCGCGCCTTCCACCACATAACGCGCGCCAATGGACTGGGCGAGGGCGCCGACGCTCATGACGAAGACCAGGTCGGCGGGGTTTTGCGGAATCTCCTGGATAAAGCTCTGGTCTAACTTGACTTCATCGACGGCGATTTCCTTGAGGCGTAGCAGTGACGCATACGCGCTCCCCACGTCGTCCAGCGCGATGCGCACCCCCATGGCTCGAATTTGAGCGATGCGGTTTTTGGCAAGGTTGAGCGACAGGAATTCGCCACTCTCCAGAATTTCCAGCGTCAACCGCTCCGCTGGGAGGGCGCTCTCTGCGATCGTTACTTCTATACGTTCAAGGAAGGTATCGGAGAGCAGTACCTCGGGTGGGACATTAATGGCGACTTCCAATGGGAAGCCTGCAGTTTCCCAGTACTGTGCCGCGAGCATGGCCTGGCGCATCATTTGTTCCGCGAGGAGTTGCCCGGCGGCGTGGTCCAGATGATCGAGAAAAACCGCGGGAGGTAGAATCTCGTTACCCTGGCGCAGGCGTGCCAGGGCCTCGACACCGATGATCTGGCCGCTGGCCAAATGCAGTATGGGCTGGTAGTACGCTACCAACGCACCTTGATGAAGCAGTTCGATATAGGGCCGCCGTTGCATGGTCGATGCCTCATCGTCACCCTGAAAAGCGCACCAGAACCGTGCGCGTCGCCCCTTTTCCGCTTTGGCGGCGTAAAGGGCCTGATCCGCGTGGCGCAGCAGTTGTTCCGGGTCTCCGTCATCAAAAGGGTGCAAAGTAAGGCCGAGGCTGCCGCCCACTTGCACTTCAATGCCGCCGGGGAGCAAGAAGGGTGTGTCCAGGGCCCGGTACACTCTTTCCATCACGTTTTCGATATCTTCCATGCGGCTGACATTTTCCAGAACGAGGGCGAACTCGTCGCCACCGATGCGTGCGACAAAGTCTGTCTGGCGCAGCGCTGTCTGCAGGCGGTGGGCGATGCTTTGCAGAAGGGCATCACCGGCGGCATGGCCGTACCGGTCATTGACGGGCTTGAAATCGTCCAGATCCAGCATGCAGATGCCGAGGAGCTTTTCTTCGCGCTGCGCGCGCTGCATCGCTTCGGGGATGCGATCGAGGAGAGCGACCCGATTGGGTAGGCCGGTGAGCGGGTCGTGACGGGCCATCCAGCTCTGTACGGTGCGCTCTTTGTCGATACGATCTTTGAGGTCCAGTTCGTCGAGACCATGGCCGAGCAGTTTGGCCACGCGGGCGATGGCGCTGAGGATTTCCCGGTCAAAAATGCCTTTGTCCGGACTGGTGACCACCATGGCAGCCCAAATCTGACCATCGCGATGCACAGGGACCACGGCAATGCTCGCCCAGTTGTTACGCTTCAGTATCTCGTGATGGGCATTCAGGCGCGGGTCGCTGAGATAATCATTACGATACTGAAGGCGCCCGGATTGCCAGGTATCCGCGATGAGGCTGGGTGGGTGTCCAGAATGGGCGTTAACATGCATGCTACCCAGTATGCCGCTGCCGACGCCGGCAGCGGCGAGGGGGCGAAACCAACCATCGGTATCTGGCCGTACCACATAGGCAGTACCAAAGAGTGCGCCTTCCGCCAGACGCTGGCAGGTTTTGCGGAGCATTTCCGTCTCAGATCGCGCGCGGATCAGGATGTCTCCCTCTGCCAGAAAGGCGCGGTACAGACTGTTGAGTCGATCCATATGCTTTTGTTGGCGACGATGGCTCAGGGCAACCCCCAGCATGACCGCGAGATGACGAATCAGCATCTGGCGGCTGGAATAGCTGAAAAAGCCGGGGATACGGCTGTAAAGGCCGAGCACGGCGTATGCACTGCCGCCTACCTGGATAGGTATGGTAGCGCTGGCGCGCCATTCGTGGGACGGGGCGCCCTCCTGCCAGGGTTGGGTGCTGGTGTCGGTGTTCCAGTGGTCAATGATGACGGTGTTACCTTTCCGCCAGGCCTGCCCGGCTGGGCCCCGTCCGAGCGGGCTGTCATCCACGCGGATTTCGACGCTGCCGAGATAGTCTGCAAGCGTTGCCCCCGCGACGGCGTCGCTTATCAGGCGGCCAGACGCATCGGGGCGTCCGATCCATGCCCCATCCAGTCCCTGAATGTCGAGTAGTTTATTGAGCATTCGTGATGCCAGGGCGTCCACTGGCGTGTCGCTTAACAGAAGCAGATCAATGTGCTCCATAACCTGGCGCTCTTCCAGGGCTGCGGATTCCATGCCCTGCAGTTGTCCGGCGAGATCCTCTGCCAGGTGTTGCAGAATCAGTGGCCGTAAAGAAGTTTCCACCTCCAGAAACGGACTGAGTTGTCCGAGAAGTTCGTCCGAGTAAAGCGCCATACTGCTGATCAGCCATTCCGTACGGATGCCCATCATGGCATATGCACGGCCAATAGCGTGAGCGCGCTCGCGGAGTTCCCCGGCGCTATCCGGTTGCAAGCAGAACAGGGATTGGGTTCGCTGTTCCGCTTTCAGTCGCTCGACCTGCTCGGCCGACAACCGACTCAGCATGGTGCTGATA
>DAIAVG010000052.1 GCA_027445725.1 Acidithiobacillus sp. | reverse complement strand
GCTGGACAAGGAATCGCTCACCGTGCTGGAAGTGCCCGGGCATACCCGCGATCATCTCGCCTACGTCTGGAAAGACGCGCTTTTCTGCGGAGATACCCTCTTCGCCGCAGGTTGCGGGCGCCTCTTTGAGGGCACTGCAGCGCAGATGTTTCAGAGCCTGCAACAGTTCGCCAGCTTGCCGGGGGATACCGCCGTCTACTGCGCCCACGAATACACCCTCAGCAATCTGCGCTTCGCAGCACAGGTCGATCCGGAGAATCCAGTCATAGCGCAGCGCCAAAA
This sequence comes from Acidithiobacillus sp., assembly GCA_027445725.1. Next base: position 8,046 of record DAIAVG010000052.1, on the reverse strand, counting down.
AGAGGCCACCGAACAGCGCGCGCGCAACGAACCCACCTTACCCTCCGGCATGGCCCTGGAATGCGCCAGCAACCCATTCTTGCGCTGCCATGAGCCCGCCTTGATCCACAGTGCCAACACCTTCGATCCCGACACCGGCGGCGACCCTGTCCGCGTTTTCAGCACGCTGCGCCGCTGGAAAGATCACTTTCCCTGAGTTCAGCGCCGTGTCGGCAGGCACATCAGTTCAAAACGCTCGGTCCAGGCTTTACGCAAGACCCGTCGCACGGCCTCAGCGTCCACCGCGGCAAGGGTCTGGAGGGACTCTTCCACCGGCACCAGGCGCCCCAGATACAGCCATTGTCTCGTCAGGCGGCTCATGCGAATTTCCGCATCCTCCTGCCCGAGCAGGAGCTGAATCCGCAGACTGCGCTTCGCCCAGGCCATATCCTCCACCGTCGGTCCATGCTCCAGTAATGTCGCCAGAACCTCCGCCATGGCCTCTGCCGCTTGCGCTTGCTGTGCCCCCGGTGTGGCGGCATAGAGCGTCCACTCCCCGCAATCACGGAGAGGGTCGAGATGGGAAAATACCTGATAGGCCAGTCCCCGTTTTTCACGCAGTTCGTGGAACAGACGGGACGCCGTGCCGCCGCCCAGTATGGCATTGGCCACCACATAAGCCAGATAATCCTCCGCAGCAACGCTGCAAGCCGGCGCCATCCAAATCAGATGCGCCTGTTGCGCCTGGGCGCGGCGCAGGCGTTTCTGTCCGCCATGAAACTGCGGGGTGGGCATTGCGGCTCGGACGCCATGGCGCGGTCCCCGGAAAGCCGCCTCCGCCCAGGCGCAGAGCGCCGTATGCTCCACTTCCCCGACGGCGGTGACGATCAGTGGCGACTCGGCGAGGACCCGCTGGTGATAGGCTTGCAAGCGCTTCCGGCTGGCTGACCGGATACATTGTGCGTTCCCCAGCACCGGCCAGGCCAGGGGATGCGCTCCCCAGATTTCCGCGAGAGCACGCTCCTGCGCCCAGTCCTCCACATCCTCAGCGGCCATGGCCGCCTCTTGCGCGACTACTCGCTTTTCGAGGCGCAGGTCGGCATGCTCAAAGCGCGGTTTCGTCAGCAGCTCGGTCAGCAGCGCAAACGCTTCGGCGGCGTCTTCCGCCAGCACGGTCCCGTGAAACACCGTGCTTTCGCGATCCGTGAACGCATTGATGGTGCCGCCCAGCGACTCCATGGCCGCATTGAGCGCATCGCCATCGCGCTCCGTGCTGCCTTTGAAGAGCATGTGTTCCAATAAATGGGCAAAGCCGTTTTCGTCCGGGGCCTGATCCCGGCTGCCATTGCCGACGGTCAGAGACAAAGCCACACTCCGACGTCCGGGCAGGCGCTCACTGATCACCGTCACCCCGTTATCCAGCGTTGTGCAGAGCGATTCGGTGGCGCGCGTCAGGCGTTCAACCATATTGATAATGATGTCGGCGGACAGCTTATTGCGGGATATCCTTCCTGCTCAGTTTGATCTTGCCCTGACGATCCACCTCCAGGACTTTGACGCGCACCGTCTGCCCTTCCTTGAGGTGGTCGTGGACATCGCTGACCCGCTCGTTGCTGATCTGGGAAATGTGCAACAGGCCATCCCGTCCCGGCAGAATCGTCACAAAGGCACCGAAATCCATGATCTTGGCCACCTTGCCATCATAAATGGTATCGACCTGCACATCCGCCGTCAGCAATTCGATACGCCGCTTCGCGGCGGCGCCCGCTTCACCGTCCACAGAGGCGATGGTTACCGTGCCATTGTCCTGAATATCAATGGTCGCGCCGGTTTCTTCGGTCAGGGCACGGATGACCTTGCCGCCCGGTCCGATGACGTCGCGGATGCGATCCGGATTAATCTGGATGGTGATAATACGCGGCGCATAGTCGGACAACTCGCCACGGCCTGTGGACAGCACACCGTTCATCAGCCCGAGGATATGCAGTCGCCCGGCCAGCGCCTGATCGAGCGCCTGCGCCATGATTTCCCGGGTAATCCCGTCAATCTTGATATCCATCTGCAGGGCGGTCACCCCCTGTTCTGTGCCCGCCACCTTGAAATCCATATCGCCCAGATGATCTTCATCACCGAGAATATCGGTGAGAACGGCAAAGCGGTCGCCTTCCTTGATGAGGCCCATGGCCACACCCGCCACCGGCGCCTTGAGCGGCACACCGGCATCCATCAGCGCCAGGGAGGCACCGCAAACGGTCGCCATGCTGGAAGAGCCGTTGGACTCCAGCACTTCAGAGACCACCCGCAAGCTGTACGGGAATTCGCTATTACCGGGCAGGACCGCCGCTACTGCGCGCTTGGCCAGGCGCCCGTGGCCGATTTCCCGGCGCTTGGGGGAACCCACCATACCCGTCTCACCGGTAGAGAAAGGTGGAAAGTTGTAATGCAGCATAAAGCGATCACGACTCTCCCCTTGCAGGGCGTCAATGATCTGTTCATCACCCTTGGTGCCCAAGGTCGCCACCACCAGGGCCTGGGTTTCCCCCCGGGTAAAGAGCGCCGAACCGTGGGTCCGCGGCAACACGCCCGTCTCGATGGTGATGGGACGCACCGTCTTGCTGTCCCGGCCATCAATGCGCGGCGCGCCATCCAAAATGCGTCCGCGCACAATGCTGGTTTCGATTTTTTTCAACAGGCCACGAACCAGGTCGCCGCGCTGCGCATCTCCCGCGGCGAAGGCTGTCGCCATGGCCTGCTGCACTTCTTCCAGGCGCTTGCTGCGTGCCTGCTTCTCCGTCAGCGCATAAGCTTCCTGCAAGAGCCGCGTGGCCTCCTCGCGCACCAGCGCGCCCAGGGCCTCATCGGCCACCGGCGCCACCCACTCCCAGCGCGACTTACCGGCTTCCCGTGCCAAGGCCTCAATCGTCTCGATAACCGGCTGGAACTGCGTGTGACCGAACATCACCGCTTCCAGCATGATCTCTTCGGACAATTGCTGCGCCTCGGACTCGACCATGAGTACCGCCTGCCGGGTCCCTGCCACCACGAGATCCAGTTGCGAAGTGGTCAACTGCGAGTAACCGGGGTTCAGCATATACTGCCCGTCGATATAACCCACCCGGGCCGCACCAATCGGACCATTGAACGGAATGCCGGAAATCGCCAGTGCCGCCGAAGCACCGACCAGCGCCAGGATATCGGGATCATTATCACGATCCACCGACAGTACCGTGGCGATAACCTGCACTTCGTTCATGAAGCCCTTGGGAAAGAGCGGCCGGATGGGCCGATCAATCAGCCGTGAGGTCAGCGTCTCCTTTTCAGCAGGCCGCCCTTCACGCTTAAAGAAGCCACCAGGAATTTTGCCCGCTGCATAGGCCTTTTCCTGATAGTTGACCGTCAACGGAAAGAAATCCTGGCCCGGCTTCACCTCCCGGCGGCCCACTGCCGTCACCAGAACGACCGTATCCCCGCTAGAAACCAGTACCGCACCGTCTGCCTGGCGCGCCATACGGCCCGTTTCCAGTTGCAGGCGGCGACCGCCAAAATCCACTTCTTTCCGAATGATGGTCAAGACCTTCTCCTTACTTACGCAGACCCAGACGTTCGATCAGCGTGCGATAGCGATTCATATCCCGCTTCTTCAGATAGTCCAGCAACTTGCGGCGCTGACCGACCATTTTCAAAAGACCCTGACGGGAATGGTGGTCATGCTTATTGATCTTAAAATGATCGGCCAGCCCTTCAATACGGGTGGTCAGCAGGGCAACCTGCACTTCAGGAGAACCCGTATCCCCCGCATGCGTGGCATAACCCTGGACAACTTCTGCTTTGATATCACGAGACAATGACATAATTCCTTCTCCTCGGAAATTCTAAAAAAACAATAATCCCTAGTTTACGCTCATGAGGCGGCGAGGCGCCACCTTTCCGTCGTCCATGACCTCCCCTAAACCGAGGAACTGCTCCCCCGGTCCATAGAGGCGAATGCGCCCAAGGGAAGAAGGCGCGTGGGCAACCACGACCCCCTGTCCCTGACGCAGGTAATAGGCCGTGTTCTCCGTCAGAGTCACCGCCGGTAAATATTCCAAAGCCAGATCCATGGCTTTAAGCGGACATTCCCCACGCCCAAGCACATCGGCAAGCTCCTCCAGGGTCAACGCCTGCGCGATATCAAAGGGACCGGTAGAAGTCCGCCGCAATCCTTCAACATGCGCACCACACCCCAGTGCCGCACCGATATCTACCGCCAGACTGCGGATATAGGTGCCCTTGGAACAGCGCACATCCAGTACCAAACGGTCACCGTCCAACAAAATCAGGTCGAGCGCATCGATGCGTACCCGCCGTGCCGCCCGCTCCACCTCCAGGCCCTTGCGCGCCAGCTCATAAAGCGGCTTGCCACCCTGCTTGATCGCCGAATACATGGGCGGAATTTGCGCGATCTCACCGAGAAACTGCGGCAACACCGCACGCACCTGCTCGGCGCTGACGGTTACCGGCCGCTCTTCAAGAATTTTCCCCTCGCTGTCACCCGTCGTCGTGGTCTGCCCCAGACGCAAGGTCGCCCGATAGGACTTGTCCGCGTTAAGAATATAGTCAGAGACTTTAGTGGCCTCACCAAAAAGCAAGACCAGCAACCCGGTAGCGATGGGATCGAGGCTCCCCGTATGCCCGGCTTTTTTTATGCCGAGCAGACGTTTAGCTCGCTGCAAGGCGGCGTTGGACGTCAGCCCCGCAGGCTTGTCGAGGAGCAACAGACCATGCTGACAACTCATGGCAGATCCTCCGGTTCCTGCGCCGGCGGCAGGCGCGCCAGGAGCTCCGCCATTTCTGCGCCACGATCAAAACGCGCGTCGTAGATAAAATGCAGGGGCGGAATGCGCCGCAAGGCCAAACGCTTTCCCAGGAGCTGACGGATTTCTCCGGCATGATCCTGTAACACCTGACGCACCGCATCGGCCCGCTCAGGACCATCCATCAGCGAAAAATATACGGCTGCCGAGCGCATATCCGCCGGCAAATCCACCAGTGTGATACTGGGGGGCAGCAGAGACAGGTCGGAAGGCAGCCCGTGCAGACGCGGCAATACCGCTGCAATCTCTTCCCGCAGTAAATGGGCCACCCTGGCGCCGCGCGGATACGCGCGATGAGAACTATGCAACACCGCCTCCTAGACCGTTCGCGCCACTTCAGTGGTTTCGAAGGCCTCAATGACGTCGCCGTTTTTCAGATCATTAAAGTTGCGGATACCCACACCACACTCAAAACCTTCACGCACTTCCTTGACATCTTCTTTGAAGCGCCGCAAGGAATCCATTTCTCCGGCATGAATGACCACATCCTGACGGATTACTCGGACCTTGGCGTTACGCCGCAAGAGGCCGTCGGTAACCATACAACCGGCGATCATACCCACCTTGGGCACCCGGAACGTATCGCGCACCTGCGCATGGCCCAGAATACGCTCACGAATTTCGGGAGCGAGCATACCGCTCATAGCGGCCTTCACCTCGTCCACCGCATCGTAAATGACGCTGTGATAACGGACATCCACGCCGCTATGGTCGATCAGACGCCGGGCGGGGGCTTCCGCACGCACGTTGAAGCCGATGATGACCGCCTGAGACGCCGCGGCGAGGTTCACATCGGACTCCGTAATGCCACCGACCCCGGAGTGAATGACATTGACCTTCACCTCGGAAGTGGAAAGGCGTTCCAGCGTCGTGGCCAAGGCCTCTACGGAGCCCTGTACGTCCGCCTTAATCAGCAAATTCAACTGCTGCAACTGGCCATCTGCGGCGGCCTCGAACAGGCTTTCCAGCGTCGCCTTCTGACTCTTCGCCAGACGCACGTCACGGAATTTACCCTGGCGAAAGAGCGCCACTTCGCGGGCTTTACGCTCATCGGCCACCACGACCACCTCGTCACCGGCCTGAGGCACATCCCCCAGACCCAGCACCTCTGCCGGCATGCCCGGAGCCACCGACTGCGTCGGCTGGCCCGTATCATCCACCAAGGCCCGCACCCGTCCAAACTGTGCTCCAGCCAGCAGCATATCACCCGTATGCAGGGTGCCCTGACGTACCAGCACCGATGCCACGACGCCGCGTCCACGATCCAGTCGGGACTCGATGACCACGCCCTTCGCCGGGCCGTTCACCTGAACATCCAGATCCAGCATCTCCGCTTGCAACAAAATAGCGTCAAGCAAATCATCAATATGCAGCCCGGTCTTTGCAGAGACATTCACAAATTGCGTGTCACCGCCCCACTCCTCAGGCACCACTTCATGCCCGGCGAGTTCCTGGCGTATGCGTTCCGGGTCTACGGACGGCTTATCGATCTTGTTCACCGCCACCACGATGGGCACTTTAGCGGCCTTGGCGTGGTGAATCGCCTCGATCGTCTGCGGCATTACCCCGTCATCGGCTGCCACCACCAGCACGACAATATCCGTCGCCTGCGCACCACGGGCACGCATGGCCGTAAACGCCTCGTGGCCCGGCGTATCGAGGAAGGTCACCATCCCCTTGGGCGTTTCCACATGGTAGGCGCCGATGTGCTGGGTAATACCCCCAGCCTCACCACTGGCTACCTGTGTAGAGCGAATCCGGTCCAATAGCGACGTTTTACCGTGGTCCACATGCCCCATGACCGTCACCACCGGAGGCCGTCGGCCCATGATCGGTGTCTCCGCAGTTCCATCCTCTACCAAAAAGGCCTCGGGGCTGGTGATTCCCACCAACTTTACCTTGTGCCCCAGTTCCTCTACGACGATTGCGGCGGTTTCCTGATCTATCACCTGATTGATGGTGGCCATCACCCCCATCTTCATCATCGCCTTGATCACGTCAGTGGCCTTAATCGCCATCCGGCTGGCCAACTCACCCACAGTAATCGTTTCGGGAATCGCCACTTCGCGGATGACCGGCGTGGCCGCCCATTCGCTTGCGGCAGGACCACCCCTGCCACGGCTTCGTTTGTCTCCGGACTTGCGGCGCCGGGCCAAGGCATCGGCATTGCCGCCCTCGTCACTACGTCGCCCGCCCCGCCGTGCTGCCCCACCACGGCGGGCATCATCATCCCCGGCGCGCGCGCCCGGACCGGCTTTTTTGCCCTTCGCTGGCGTCGTTGCGGCCGGCGTTCTGCTGGTCGGCGACGGTGCTGCGGGTCGTGCACGATCCGCACCAGTTGCCGGTGCCCTGCCACGATCAGGACTAGGCCGTTCCGGAGCGCGCGAAGGTGCGGGTGCCAGCCTCGCTTCAGGAAGCGACGGAACCTGTTGCACAGGAGGCTCCGTCGTCACCGCTACTGCCGCAGGCGCAACATACGCCGGCTGCATCTGTTGATCAGCCACGACTTCCGCAAGCACCGGCTCCGCAGAAATCCGCACTGCCTCTTCTGCAGAAACCGTTTCCGCAGCCGGCACCGACTCCATTACCGTTGGGGTCACCCGATCACTGGCTGGGGCGTGTTCTGGAATAGCTGATTCCGTGGCCTCTTCAACCACCGCTTCCCGTTTGACGTAAGTCCGTTTACGACGCACTTCCACCTGCACCGTACGCGACTTCCCGGCGCCTACAGACTGTTTGATTTCCGTGGTGCTGGTGCGGTTGAGTGTAATGCGGCGCAGCTCTCCGCCTCCCTCTCCGTGCGCACTGCGCAACGAAGCGAGAAGACGATGTTTGTCGTCCTCAGTGACCACATCCTCGGCCGTATTCTTGGAAATGCCCGCAGCATTCAACTGCTCCAACAGCCGAGCATTCGTTACACCCAATTCAGCAGCAAAATTGGCGACAGTTACCGTCATAATCCTCATTCTCCAAAACCGCTACCCCGCCGACATACGTCGCGGGGACAGGGTCTGTATCAAGCAAACCAGGGCGCACGCGCCTCCAGAATGAGGGCCTTGGCCCGCTCCTCATCCACACCGACCATCTCGCATAGCTCGCTCGTAGCCAGTTCCGCCAAGTCCTCGGAAGTGACAACACCTTTACTGGCCAGCAAATGCGCCAAGCCCTTATCCATACCTTTCAGGGACAACAAATCCTCTGCGGGTTCACTGAG
>DAIAVG010000051.1 GCA_027445725.1 Acidithiobacillus sp. | reverse complement strand
GAGCGAGGGGTTGCGGCAATGATGAAGCGCGGTGTTCCTCAAGAAGTACTGGATGAGGCGGTGAAGGATGAGACCATATCCGCGTGATTGCAGGTACGCGGTAACCTGAAAGCTCGTGTCGAAATACCACACCTCAGATCGACTCATCCCGCATCTCTTGCAAGAGGTCAATACTCCGTTTGCGCCAATGTGGCATCCTGGCCCGAAATGCAACAAGGCGGTCAACTGGGAGTGCTCCGGTGACTTTACTGGCGCTCTCCACGCGAGCTACAGGCCGCCCATGGCGCGTGATAACCACAGTTTCACCGCTTTCCACCTGATGGAGTATTTCGCTGAAGCGCAAACGTCAACGATTGAGCAGAACGGCAAAACGTAATAAAATAGCGCCCTGCCCAGGTGGCGAAATCGGTAGACGCAAGGGACTTAAAATCCCTCGGCTTATGCCGTGCCGGTTCGAGTCCGGCCCTGGGCACCAACAAGACCTCTCAAGAGCATTCCTATTTGATCCTTTAGCCTCCTCCCTAATCCGGGGACAGGCTTCAATCAAGGACTCCATATCATGTCAACTCAACAAGCTATATCTCCCGCACCCACAAGCCCTGCCCAGAACGTCATCGACGTGCGTGGCATGTCCTATGCGGTGGCCCAACCTCTAGTCTACGCCGCCACGACCCGGCTGGCGGTCGGTCAGCATGTGCAGGTGTTGGCGGACACCGATCCCAGTGCCATGATGCGGGCGGTGGCCTTTCAGTTGCGCGATGCCATCTCCTGGCGTTTTGAGACCGACGGCAAACTCTGGCAGATAGACGTACAACCCCGCGCCGAAGCAGAAGCCAAGGACGTGGTGGACCTGCTGACTTGGGACCACTACCGCCTGGATCGCCAGTTTGCGGACGTGTTAGCCGCCGCCAACGAAAATCGAATCGCGGATGCCGAAGCCATCTTCAATGATTACTGGATCGGTCTCCGCCGCCACGCCCATTTGGAGAACAACGTCCTCGGCCCGACCTTGGGTGGCGGCGCGGAAAAAGGCCCTCTTGCTGACATGCTCTTTGAGCACGATAGCATCATCGTCCAATCTCGATTGGTGGAAGAAACGCTGCTGGAGAAGGACTATGGCATCTTGCCTGCCATCTGCGCGGTACTTTCTGGCTCACTCGCCAAGCACGAAAACCGTGAAGAAACCACCCTCTTTCCCATTTGGCAAACCACCGACAACAGCGATCGGTGCCGCGCTGCCGAGTTCCTGGCCCGTGCCAAAGAGTTGCTGGCGGGCGCAGAGGACCAGCAGGTTGACAAGGCGTTTCCCTAAAGCAAATAGATAGGGGCTGACACTACTGACTAGACGGTTGGACATGCGCCAGGCTCCAAAAGGGAAAGTCTCGGGTCGGACTAACACAGACGCCGCGCGGGGAGTTTATCCCTGATAAGCGCCCATGCGGCGCTGTCCGCGTACCAGTAACCAGCGACCGATCAGGATCAGGATCAACACGCCTGCGGTAATCAGGAAAGCCGCCGCAAATGCGAGCATATGGGATTCCGCAAACGGTTCGTTGATAAAGGTCCAGACGACGTAAGTCAGATAGCCGATAGGTTCTTTGGTAAACTGGCCATTCCACATGTAATTAGACCAACCTGCTGTATATAACAGAGGGGCAGTCTCTCCCATGGATAGGGCAACTGCGTAGAAAAGTCCTGTCATAATCGCCGGTGCTGCACCAGGCAACAGAATACGCAGTACGACGCGCCCCTCCCCTGCCCCCAGCCCATAACCGGCTTCGCGCACCGCCAGAGGAATATTGGCCAGCGCCAACTCCGTGGAGCGGGCAATATAAGGTAGCAGCATGACGGTCAGGGTGATGATGCCCGCCGCCACAGAGAACTGCCAACCCAGATAAATAACCATGGTGATATAGCCGACATAGCCCAGGACGATGGACGGTATACCAACCAACACGTCCGAAAGAAAGCGCAGCATTTTTCCAGCGCCGCCATGGCCATGCTCACTCAGGTATATGCCGGAGGCAATGCCGATCGGTGCCGCCAGGAGCAACGCCCCGACAGACATGACCATCGTTCCTTCGATAGCATTTTTGAGACCACCACCAATACCGTTGGTAATGTCCGTTAGCAATTTGGGGGTCAGCGCCGGCCATGCGTGAATGAGCACGTCTCCGATAATGGAAACAAACATCGCCGCGACAAAAAGAAATGAAAACACGACGAACATCCAGGCGAATGCCGTCATCACGCGCCGTGATAAAGACACTTTGAAGCCTTTCGCGCTTGCTCTGAGGCTGACATTGCGCTCAATCGCCCTGGTTGCCATCAGCGCACCCTCGCCATCCATAACAATAAACGCGCCGCAAAATTCACTACCACTGTAATGAGCAGCAGCACGAGAGCGATTTCAGAAAGGGCCTCCACGGCCATATTCGTCGGATCCTGTAGCGCGCTGTCCAGTTGCGAGGCAATAAATGCGGCCATGGTGGAGATCGGCGCGTAAATGTTATTAGGCAGATAATTCAGCGCGTTGCCGCTGACCATGAGGACAGCCATAGTTTCTCCCAGGGCCCGGCCCAAGGCGAGAATACCCACGCCGATCAACACCGTCTTCAGTTTAGGCAAGGTAATATGCCAGAAAACCTCCAGGCGATTTAAGCCCAGGCTCAGGCCCGCCTCTTTCAACTCGGGCTCGGTCATCCGGATGGATTCGCGCAGGGTGGCGGAAATCAAAGGAATGATCATTACCGCCAGCACAAAAGCCGAGGTGAGCAGCCCATAACCACTGCCTGGGTCACCCTTCAGGAAAGGAATAAAAGAAAACGTCTTAGCCATGAATGGAAAAATAGTCTGCCCAAACAGCGGTACCAGCAGCGCATACCCCCACAACCCGTAAACGACGCTGGGAATGGCCGCCAGCAAATCCACGAAAAGAGATAATGGACCGGCCCAGGATTTGCGCACCCCTTCACTCAAGAAGTATGCCGCGCCAATGGCAATGGGCATCGCCATCAACATGGCCAGCGCCGAACTGACAACAGTACCTACAACAAGAAACCAGATACCATACTTAGCCCCTGGCATGATCTGCGCGCCGTGTACTGTCACCGGGTTACCATAAAGATTACCCAAATTCCAGTCGTTGGTCCACAGGAATTGAAATTGATTAAATTGAATAGCGGGCCAGGAATAAACCGCCAAAAATGCGATCAGTGCAATTAATGAAAGTGGTAAAAAACTGGCTGTGGCGATCAATCCTGCCCTGAACACAGGAATTTTCATTCCAAGAATCTCCCAGCGTCTACAGCATCTGAATGGTCAGCATCAATAATCATAAAAATATACAGAGGGATCCTGCATTGGGTATGGAAGAGCCGGGGACGAGCCCCGGCTCCGGCACAACCTTTACTTAATTTCCGCGATCTGCTTGCGGGAAAGCTTCGCAGCGCTATCGGGTAGCGGCACAAAGTTCACCGCGGTGATGAAGTGTGGCGCATTACCACCCTTCGGATCAATAGCCCAGTTCAGGAACTTACGCATGGCCGCAGCCACTTCAGCATTAGGCTGGGTCTTGCTGACGATCGCATATTCGTAGTTGATGATGGGGTAGGAATTGGCGCCTGGCGCATAGACCAGACTGATCCGCTCGTCGGCCGGGGTCTTGTTGACCATTTCACCCGCCGCGGCCTTGGCATTCGCCACCGTCGGCAGCACGAACTTGCCGGCGCGGTTTTCCAGCATGGCCATCCCCAGATGGGCCTCTTCCACCGGTTTCTTCCAACTGATGCCGATATAGGCGATGCCATAAGGCGTCGTCTTCAGGGCCTGAACCATGCCGGGGTTACCTTCCGCACCGATGCCACCAGGAACTGCCGGCCAGCTTACCGTCGTGCTGTAACCCACGCTATTGCTCCATGCAGGGGTCGTATCAGACAGGTAGGTGGTGAAAATGAAGGTGTCGCCGGAACCATCGGTACGATGCACCGGAATAATCTTGTGGTTGGGCAGCTTCACGCCGGGATTCAGCTTGGCAATAGCCGCATCGTTCCAGTTAGTGATTTTGCCGGAATAGATGCCCGCGAGCACCGGACCGGACAGCTTCAGATGCACATTGTTCAGGCCGGGAACGTTGTAGTTGATCATCTGAATGGAGATGGCCAGCGGGATGTTCAGGATATTGGGATGCTGCTTGATCTGCGCATCGCTCATGTAAGCATCAGAAGCGCCGATCTGGGCCACGCCAGAGATCGCCTCAGCGATGCCGGTGCCGCTTCCCGTGCCCTGGGTAGTAATCTGAACGCCGGGGTTCATCTTGGTGTATACAGGGACCCACAGATTGAAGAGCGGGTACAGCAGGGTGGAGCCGGTTTCCAGTAGCGAGATGGTCGGAGCCGCCGAAGCAGGCAGGGCATACAGGGCGGAAAGGCCCAGCGCGGATAGGATTACAGCACCTTTGACACTACGCGACACTTCTTTCTTCAAGCGATATAGCATATAAGGCCTCCAAAGATGGCAAATACGTTGATTTACGGCTTACCCATTGAACATTCCGCATCCAGATAGCACAAAAACACTATCGCCAGCGAAACTCGAAGAGTAATCTAACACAGCAATATGACACTTTAATGAAGTATTTATGACATTTTTATGACAACCAGGATCCCGATGTCATAATATTGCTCTCAGCATGCGATGGATATAAGCAAAGCCCGTCAACAGAACGGGCTCCAAGGTGCTTAAATGTAACGATTGATCCCGGTTACCAAGTCAAAATCCGTCCGGCGGCGGCCAGAGACGGTAAAGCAGCGCTCGGATTCATCATGGGAATGGGCTTGGCCAGGTCATCTTTGGTCATGCCATTGAGTTCCAGGGATTGCAGGCAACCGATGATCTGCACACCGTTGTCCTCAGCCAATTTCATGAAGTCAGCGACACTCTTGCCACCGGCCATGGGAAATATGGTCTCGGCCTTACCCTTAGCCAGCAATTCCGTGGCTGGGCCAGTGAAATACATCACCACTTTTTGCTCCGCTGCGGCAGCCGTAGCAGCGAGAAAAAAGGCAGAAGGCAGACGCTTGGGATTCTCCGGACCGGTAATAAGGATAATAACGAGATCAGCTGCTTCGGACATTTTATACCTCCTGACGAACGGTGAACGGATAACAGGGCGGGCGCAAGAACCCATTGCCCGTAACTCTGCGCATTATAGCGCAGGTCACCCCTGATGCCGAATCTGTCTCAGACGCGCTCGCATGGCCGTGCGCAGTCAACTGACGATCAAAGTCAGACCACCACTACCTGCATCTTCCGCCTCAGTGTGGCGGACGAGCAATAGGCCCACGACGAACTACCTCTTGACCAAACCATAAACGCGTGATGGCGGCGGGTAAAACACGGGCAAGGATGGCGACCACAGCGATGCCGATGAGTGCCGTCATCCATTCGTCCACTCGCACCTTTGTGCCCGGCCCAGCCCCAATAAAGATCTCCAGCCCTGAGAGTACCGCACCCAGGAAGATGGTGACCGGCCGCCAGCCGTAGGGCGTCAGGGCCGGAAAGAAGCGGGCAATGGCGCCCAGCGTTATGGCGGCCCAGAGAGCGTACTCGCCGGCCCGCACCCAGACCATCTGCGGATTAACGGGTAGATAACGATTACTTATCAATATCGCCATATAAATGCACACGGCCACCACTACCCAGCGCCACCAACCCGAGATGCGCTCCGTCATTCAGTGTTTCCCTTTTTTTGGCTGCGGATCATAGGGATTTTCTCCCTGACGAAAGACCAGACGCAAGGGTGCGGCTTCCAAATGGAGCGCCCGCCGAAAGGCACTCTCCAAATAACGCTTGTAAGTCCCGGGCAGACGCGTCAGCTGGTTACCGTGAAACACCAGGGTGATGGGGTTCTCTCCCCCCTGATGACAATAACGCAGTTTGATGCGGCGCCCGCCAACCATGGGTGGCTGATGGGTCTCGATCACATCGGCCAGCGCGCGATTCAGCTCGCCTGTGGAGAAATGACGGCGAGAATCAATCCATAGCTGATCAATACTCTTATAGAGATCACCCACACCCGTGCCATGGAGGGCGGAAATAGTGTAGATCGGCGCGTATTTAATAAAGTCCAGCCGTCTTTCCAGTTCTTGCTTTACCGCCTTGCGCTGTTCGGGATTCATCCCGTCCCACTTGTTGACCACCACCACAATGGGACGCCCCAGCTCGACCGCCACACCTACCAAGTGCGCGTCCTGCTCGGCGATACCCAGACGCGCATCGAGCACCAGCAGGACCACATCCGCTTCACGCAGAGCACTCAGGGTCTTCAACACGCTGAGCTTTTCGAGCCCCTCGCCCACCCTGGCGCGGCGCCGCATACCCGCGGTATCAATCATAACGTAGGGCTTGCCCTGGCGCTCGTAAGGAATGCGGATACTATCCCGGGTGGTTCCAGGCTCGTCAAAAACGAGGACACGCTTTTCACCCAGCATCGCGTTGACCAGCGTCGACTTACCCACGTTGGGCCGACCAAGCATGGCAATGCGCGGCCCCTTCCCCGCCGCCTCGGCGGCTTCTGCTTCTGGTGTAGGCAAGTCCGAAAAAATCGCCTCCAGCAGCGGTTCAACGCCGTGCCCATGGGCCGCAGAGATGGTGTAGGGCATGCCCAGACCAAGACGATGAAATTCAGGCAACTCGCTCACAGCGCCTTTCGCATCCATCTTATTAACGACCAGATAGATGGGCTTACCACTGCGGCGCAGCTCCTCGGCAATTTCTGCATCCTGAGCCGAGAGACCCTCTTTAGCATCCACCAGAAAGCAAATGGCATCGGCCTCAGTGATAGCGAGGCGAGTCTGCACGGCCATGGCCGCTACCAGGCCCTCCCGCTCTTCCGGCTCAAAACCGCCGGTATCCACCACCAGATACTGACGCCCTTCAAATTGCGCGGTACCATAGTGGCGATCCCGGGTGAGCCCTGGAAAGTCCGCCACCAGTGCCTCACGGGTGCGCGTCAGGCGATTAAAAAAGGTGGATTTACCCACATTGGGGCGCCCCACCAGGGCGATAACTGCAGTCATGAAAGGAGCCTTAGCGCTTTGCCAGCTTGATTCGATACAAGGTGCCCGCATCGCTGAGGGCAAGAATCTGGCCATTTCCCAGACAGACGGGCGTACTTTGAATACCGCTGTCGGACAGCCGCGTCTGGCCGATCCGGTGCCCCGTCAGCGGATCAATGACATAGAGATATCCCGCATTATCCGTCGCCAGCAAGTCACTGCCACACCGACCAAAACCGGTCATGTAGTGCCCGCTCAAGTGGTCATTGCGCCAAAGCACATTACCAGAGCTGGGGTCTACAGAGGATATCCGCCCATCGGCATCGGCGACAAAGAGATGACCATCATCCAGCACGGGGGTCTGGTAGACGGACATCGGCACACTCCAGTTCTGGGTACCACCCTGCAACGCATAAGCGGCCAGATTTCCTTGATAGGCAGCAGCAATGACCTGATCCTTCGAGATCATCGGGCTTGCGGCCACACCTACCATGCGTGCCAATTCATTGCTGCCATGCGCCAAGGCGACCTGCGCCCGCCAGAGTTCTGCACCAGACGACAAGCTGAGCGCCACCACCGTTCCATCGGCAAAACCGGCATACACCACCCCGTCATGCACCGTAGGCGTAGCCACGGCGCGCAGGATGAGGGACGGCTCATTCACGGAGAACGTCCATTGCACCTTGCCATCTTTAGGGTCGAGTGCCCAAAGATGACCATCTACCGTCTGTACCAAAAGATGTCCATCCACAGCGACCACCGGTGTGAGCACTTCAGAACTCAGCTGTACAGCCCAGAGCTTGTGTCCGTCTTTGGCGGTAAACGCATAGACTTTTCCCGCATCGGTACCCGCATAAACCACACCATCTGCCAGCGTCGGACCACGCGCTGTTCTGCCATCCAGGCTGCGCATCCACATCTGGTGGCCACTCTCCGTCATACTGACCAGGTGACCAGAAGCATCGGCAACTATGATCTGCCCTTTGCCATGCGCAATCAGCGTTCCCTGATACGGATTGACTTGCCAAATGCCATACAGACGGGACTGCCATTCCATGGAAAAAGACACCTTATCCTGCCCCTTAGCAAGGGGTGGGGGTGCCTTGGGGGCTGGCGTGGAATGGAACCAGGACATGATGCCACAGCCGTTTAGCAGGATCGCCAAGGAACCCAACACCATCAGACGCCAGGAGGACGGGAGGGAAATTCGCAAGGTCATGGCGCTACTCCGATATTAGCCATCTTCATCTGCAGGTAGCTGCGGTAAGGATCAGCGACTGGAAGCGCGGCAATAGCCGACTGATAAGCCTGCATAGCTTTACCGTCCTGATGGAGTGCCACATAGGCGTCCCCCTGGATTTCATCCTGCAAGGTGGCGAAGGCCACATTCGGCGCCTTCAGTAAACCCAATGCCTTTTG
>DAIAVG010000050.1 GCA_027445725.1 Acidithiobacillus sp. | reverse complement strand
CCCCCTTGCCGGGCCTCCTTCGTCTCAGTCCACCTCACCGGCCTGGTAAGCAGCCACGGGCGCATGATGTTTTCTTGCGTAAATATCAAGATACTGCATTTCCCGATGCCAGGACTTCATTCCCTTGGCAGCAATCCATTCCTGCTTCATCTGCTCTGGACCAGGCACCTTCAGCAGCGTTGTCGGTGTATACGCCTCGGACTTGGCGGGCGGAGGTAATCCGGCACCATTCTTGGTCTGATGCTGCATAAACCAGGTTTCATTGAGATAATGCCCCGCAGCACCGGCCTCTCTGCGCAGCAGGGTATAGTCGGCGCATTGTCCCGCGTTAAAGGCCAGCGGTACCTGCATCGGCAGCACTTTCGTCTCTGCATCGTCCGGATGCGATGTCCACATGCCCGAAAAGACGCTGGCATTCTCATCCCACTGCGACATGGGGGGTAAACCAAAAATCGCCTCTGTGGTTTTGAGAATATTCACCTGAGAGTACCGCTGGGTTTCCAGATGGCCCTTTTTGATCCAGGGTCCGATGGCCAGGGCAAAAGTCCGATGGGCATCAATGTGATCTGCCCCCGACTGTGCGTCATCTTCTGTCAGGAAAACCACCATGTGCCTCCATTGCGGTGTCGTCGACAGATAATGAATGAACTTTGCCGTGGCATAATCGTTATCGGCCACATAATAATTCGGTGTGTAATAACAGGGTGAGCGTCCTGCCGTATGATCATCGGGCAGCCAGATATAAATGAAGTGAGGAAACTGCGTACCCGGATGGGCTTTCAACCACTGCTCTGCCACCTTTTCACGATAGCTATCGAGAATCATCCGGTCCCAGCCCGGGAAACCTGTGGCCAGATGTTTTTTCATCGCCGTGGAAATATTCCCTGCCTGAGAACGGGAGACGAACTCCCCAAAGTCTTCAAAAGAGACTTTATGATCCAGCAAATCATTGAACAGAAAAAGGCGCCCAGGATAACTAATCCAGGGATTCGACCATTTACCTAATGCCGAGAGGTTTTCATAAATCGCATAGGGATTATCGACGCCCAGCGGCATGCCGCCGGTACCCGTAGCTTTTCCGGGAATGAGAGACTGTGTCCAACCCGGATTGGGAACAATACCACGTCTTGAATAGTATTCCGGCCAGGTCCGCTGCACAAAGTCCGAGTCTGAGGCAGAGGTCGTCCATTGGTGCCCTTGCGCGGTCACCTCGCCATCCGCCATAAAATTCACAAAAAGCGTGGAGTGACGCGCCAAGCTGTACAGATTGGGCAACTCTTTCGGGCCATAGAGATCCAATTGCGGGTCCGCCCAGACTCCCGCCGGTTTATAATCACCGAGATTCTCATCAAACGTTTTGTTCTCACGCAGAATAAAAACCACATAACGGATATGGTTACGCAGGAATTGCGTCGCTTTCACATCTTCCGCATGTCGTGCCGCGCGCTGGGCGCTGGTAAAGCCATTATTTTCCAGGCTCTGCTGCGTCCATAGCGACAGATACTGCGACAAATCACTCAGATCAATTTTTTGCACCAAGCCGTCCATCATATCGCCAACCCACTGATGCTGTGCGTTCGGACCCGAACCCAAACCCTTTGCCGCAACCACATAGAGGGCTTTGTCGGTGTGGGTGATAGCGGTCGGATACCAGCCCGTCGGAATCAGACCCAGTCCTTTTCCAGTCTGTACGTCATAAACCGCTACATCATTATTGCCGGCATTAGCCACGAACAACTTGCCGTCAACCACGGCCAGTCCGTCCGGGTAACTTCCCGGAGGGGCACCAGGATAAGGACTATCGTTGATGAATCCCTTCACGGCCAGTTTTGCCGTATCCACTTCAGCCACACGATCGACATTGGCCAGCGCGACAAAAACATCGGGGGAATGGGGTACAGCGGCCAGGGCGGTAGGATGTACACCCGCCTGTGTGTTGTCGGGACCTGTGGGCGGACCGACGCGCACTGTGCCCAGCATGTGCATCGTATTGGGATCGACCACCGCGACGGCATTGCCACCCCATAAACTCACCACAAGGCGTTGGTCCTCGCCCGCGAAGGTCAGGGCATAAGGATAAGATCCAACATTCAGATAGCGCGTTTCACCCGTCTGAATATCTACTTGCGCCAGACTGTTGGAAAGTATTCCCGCAACGTAAAGGTGTTTCCCGTGCGGCCCGACAACAACCGCGTCAGGATAAAAGTGACGTGTTTGCCCATCATGCTCGCCTTGATACTGATAGGGATATTGATCTTTAGGAAACGCTTGCCATGCCAGGGGATAACGGTGCAATAGGCTCAGCTTGCCGTCCTTGAACACGAAAGCAGCAACATCATCCGTTTGCCCTCCCGCGGCGTAAAGCGTTTGATCAGGCCCTACCGCCATCCCCTGAAAAAAATCCTGGTGTGCAATGACATCACCTTGTTGATCACTGACGTCATTCTCGGCATTCTGCCTGGGGTCCACCTCTTTTTTATAGGCCGCGACTCGTGAAATCTTGCGCAAATCACGCTGTGCATACACGGTGATGGTCTGGGCATGGGTGGCACCATTCGCCATGGCGGCGATATGACCCGCCATGGGCACCACCTGGGTCACAAAATTCGCTGCGCCATTTACCAGCCCCACCGGACTGACGATGCGCCCTGTCGGCAGGACATGGGTGACCAGATTCCTGTTATCTGCACTGACCTGAATGGGTCCGGTGAGATCACGGGTATTAGACGGAGCCTGGGTGTAGGCCAGAGAAACTGCCGGCATTGCCATAAAAACCAGCCCCAGCACCGGCAAGGACCATTTCGTCCAACAACTATGATCGGTCACCCCAGACTCCTTCATCTCAATCACCCAGAAACTACCACGCCAGCACTACGAGGAGTGGCTTGATAAATGCACTTCCACATTAAAATTGGTGGCATGTTTCGGCATATTCTTGGTAAAAGGCGGATAAGCACCCTCTTCTACCGATTTCAACGCCGCCTTATCAATTGCTCCCACACCACTGGATTGGGCAATTTTCGCCCACAGCAGTTGACCCGACGGCGCCAGCCGGAAGGTAATCACGGCTGTGCCACCCAAATGCATCAGCCGGACGGCCTCCGGTACATGGGCATCAGCCTGAACCCGGGCGCGCACCATGCCAGCGTACTGATCTATGGCCGCCTCACGTGCAGCCATGCTCGGCGCCGGAGGGGGCGGTGGTGGAGGCGGCGTGGTTACCGGCAGACTAGGCGGTACCACCGGTGCCGTAGGCAGCGGTGTTTTGGCCATCAACGGCTTGGGCGCAGGCGCGTGATGCACTACCGGTCTCGGCTGCGGAATGGGATGAGGTATCGGCTTAGGCACGGGCTTCGGATGCACTACCGGCTTCGGTGGCACCGGCTTGGGTTTAGGAGGTGCTGGTTGCACCATGTGAATGGCGATGATCTTCTTTACCATCGGCTTAGGTGGTGGCGTATTACCACTTACCCAGATCAATCCACCCACTAACAACACCTCCAGCACAGCGCCGACCAGCAACGCGCGCCCGAAGTACCCCTCCGGCTTTTTCGGACGTTGCGGCGCCCAGGACGGATCACTGACGATTGTATTCAACGATTATCTTCCTCATCAAATTACGTTTTCGACGCTCAACCCTGACAAAAAATTCAGCCAGTGCGAAAGGGTGGTCTTTTGAGAAGATCCCCTAATAATCAGATTTTTTTGCGCCGATCAGTCTAGTTGCTCATACGATATAATAGGTATTTTTCCTAACTACTCGCCTTCGCGGCAATCCCGATATCACTCACCCCAGCCTTCTGACAGCGATCCATCACATGGACGAAGTCTTGAAAGGGCACCCCCTTGTCGGCAGCGATGGTGATCTGGGTCTTACTGGGATCACCATCAGCGGCGAGCATTTTCTGCAGGCCATCGAGATCATAGTGATGCCCCTTCACATTCACCGATCCATCCTTATCGATATTGATGGTGTAGTGCGGACGCGGAAGCTGCTGCGCCTGACTGGAGGCAGGAAGCTGCAAATTCAGCCCCTTATCGGGGATCATTTGCAGCGTGATCATGATAAAAAACACCAGCAGGAAGAGCATGATGTCGATCATGGGGATGATCTCCACCCGGCCCTTCTTCTGCTCGAAGTAACGGCGCTCCATCAACTGGCCCTCGCCACGGACAACACTTCACTGCGCTGCTTATCACTGTTGTCCGGCGTCATCATGGGTTGACCGTCCATCCGATTGAGCAGCATGGTTTTTACGGAAATCCAGTTGCAGGAGAATCTGCCGCACTTGATTGTTGAAGGCATTGAAGGCCACCAGACCGAGCATGGCGATAAACAGACCCGTTGCCGTGGCGACCAGCGCGTCAGCCACGCCACCAGTGACCGCCGTAGGCGCGTGTCCCGGAGCGGCCAGCACCGAAAAGGCGTGGAACATACCGACGATCGTGCCGAACAAACCCAGCAGCGGCGCTAAGGTGATGATAGTGTCCAGCAACCACAGGCGGCGATCCAGTTGCGGCGCCAACACCAGCACGCTTTCTTCGAGACGGCTGGCGAGGGCTTCGCCCTTGACCTGTCCGTGATGGGAAGCGGCCATTCGCAGCAAAGTAGCTTCTGGCAGGTCTCCGGCGCTTTCAGTCATTTTATTAAGCGTTTCACGATCCAGTCGACCGTGGCTGCCCAGCTCCTGTACGAACACCAATCCGCGCAGAATGGTGCGCCGCAGGTACCAAAAGCGGTCTACCATCACCGCCAGCTCAACCAGCAGCAGAATACCGAGTACGTAAAGAACGCCATCTGAATAGTTGGCGAGATGAATGAGATATTGCAGGTTCATGGGAGTGTCCCTCTTCAAACGAAGAAGCTACCATAACAAATCAATGTGACAGTTTTATGAACCTTTTATGACAATTTTACATCAATGACATTTTTCTAAGACAGGCTCAGGCGATAACCAAACCCATGCGCCGTTTCCAGACACTCCGCAGCTCCCGCCTTTCCGACGAAAAAGTCCGATCTGGATACACGGCGCCGAGTAAGCCCATTCGACGCTTCCGCTAAAATCAGAATAAGTGCCAGATAAAGCGGGTCCACCCCCAAGGAAGGAGGGTCACTGTAGTGGAATGGTTTGTTGTTGAGGCGGCTGCGGTGCCGTCGACTGGCTGCCGGCTGGGGGCAACACCGCTCCCGCCGGGGCTTCAGCACTGGCAGTCATCCCCAACCGCTGCGAAAGAAGTTTTTGGAACTGCAAAGACATCGGCTTGTCGCCAAAAGTCCCAATGCGGATATTGGCCTTGGTAACATCCGTCGCCATGGACGTCAGCATCACCTTGACCGTCTGTCCCTCT
The DNA here is from genome assembly GCA_027445725.1 of Acidithiobacillus sp. Next base: position 3,461 of record DAIAVG010000050.1, on the reverse strand, counting down.
TGGGTAGTACCTTCTATCAAATACTCAGAAGGACGCTTGCGGATTTCACCGTTATAGCGAATGCCCATTTCCCCGAATGCCGCCCGTGATGCCGCACTGACCTGATTCACCGAGGTCGGGTAAAACGCGTAGAAATTGGCAACCCCGCCGTTCTCCACATAAGCTACCGCCCCGCCGCCAGCTCCAGCTGCAACGAGCGCCACACATCCGCCAAGCGGCAGCGTCGCCACCGCACCTGCTGCCACCGCCAACCACGTCAACCGCCGCCGCATCGCCATGCCAACCCCCTAGCTCCGTGAAAGAAAACGGAAAAAAATGGCTACAAAAAAACCCGGCAGAACCGGGCTTCTTCAGTTTTTTGGTACCGAGAGTCGGACTCGAACCGACACGATGTCACCACCACCGGATTTTGAGTCCGGCGCGTCTACCAGTTCCGCCATCCCGGCAAAATACCAGCGAACATAATAAGGAATCTGCCCGCCCTAAGCAAGACCGGGCAGACCATCAGGGATTAACGCCATCTCCAGCCTGGGCCTCCCCACCAACCCCAAGGTCCCCAAGGACCGCCATACCAGCCCCCGTTGATAAAGACCGTACTCGTGGTCGGTTCAGGTTCTTCCACCGGCCACAAATACACGGTACTGGCTTGCAGATTTGGGTAGGGATACTCGTATCCTCCAATCTTTTCCACCTCCACCCCGGTCACTGTACCCACAAAGGTAAGCTCCCGCCCCGCCGCGTAGAGCACCGGGTCATAGAACCCTGGAGCACAGGCGATAAATCGCCCTTCATCGAACTTTTTCTGACCCAGATAAGGCCGCCCATCCTGACGCAGTGGCAGCGCCATTACCGTAAAACACGTCTCCTGAGCCTTCGGCTGCGCCTGAATCAGCGTGCCCCCCCAGCGCACCAGCTTTCCGTTTTCGGCACCCGTCTGCGCCTGATGCGGTGTAATGGGCGGGAACTGTCCACTCACCGGCGTAACCGTTGCGCACCCCCCCAAAGCTATCGCCGCGATCACCCCCGTCAATGCCTTCAATATGTTCATAGCCCCCTCCTGCAGCATCGCCATCGTTCACAGTATAGGCCATCTTCACGAGCACATTACCGCGCCGACCCAGGTGCTTGCGGGCGCTACACGGCCCAGGACAACTCCGCACAGAGCCCGCCACCGGCGGAATTGAATAAGCGCAGGCGCATCCCCTGTGCCTCCGCCAACTGACGGGCAATCGCCAGACCAAGGCCACTGCCCTCACTATGCCCTCGCGCGTCATCCAGACGAATGAACGGCTCAAAAACTTTCTCCAGATCCGCCTCCGGAATCCCCGAGCCAGCATCGCACAGACGTAACAGGAGATACCCCGGCGTTTTCTGAAACTCTGCCGTCACCCTCCCGCCACCATAGCGCAAAGCATTATCCAACAGATTGGACAACAGACGGCGCAAAGCCTCCCGGTCTCCCCGGAAGGGATAACGACGCGGTAATGTTGCCTCCCAGTGGCCGCCCTCCCGCTCGAAATCCGCGCCCACTTCGGCCAGCAATACCATCAGATCAAAATCCGCCACTTTCGCCGCCATACCGCGACCCAGCGCAAGAGATTGGGCCAGCAACTCATCCATCCGCTCCATATCCTGCAGCATGCCGTCCCGAAGACGCTGCGGCGTAGTCTCCGGCAACAGCTCCCAGGCCATACGCAGGCGCGCCAGCGGTGAACGCAGATCATGGGAAATCCCGGTCAGCAACAACGACTGATGATTAATCATCGCCTGCAAACGGGTCCGCAGATTAGCGAAAATATTGAGGATATTCTGGAACTCATAAGCACCGCCACGCGGCAAACTCGGCAGCGGTGCCTTTAACGATCCACGCAATGCCTCTGAAATCACCCCGAGAGGCCGTAATACCCGGCGTACCAGAATCATCGTCAGCACCAACAGTGCGAGTGTTGAAAAAGCCAGCACAAAAATCATGGCGATGGGCAGAGACGAGGCCAACCGCCCTCGGTCAAAATGTACCCAAACCGTTTGTCCGGAAACAGTAACCGGCACCCAAAACGTACGCACGCTCCCGCCCAAAACATCCACACGCACGGGTTCTCCTAAGCGTCTGGCCAGGGCACGACTGAGCAACCAGCCGTATATATGCCCATGGGTATGCTTTATAGAACGATCCAGATGCGCGGCAATTTCTACCCCATTGTCGGCCCGCAGGCTGGCTAAAAAAGCGGGGCGCTCTTGCGGAGACAGTTCGGCATAGGTTTTCGCACTGATCACAATCAAACCTGCCAGGTCCTCCGCCGAGCGCTCGGCCAGCGGATATAGCACCGTAGCTACAATGATCACCAAGGTCAGAATCTGCAGAACAACAATGCCCATCCCTAAGGTCCAAGCCGTTTGCGAAAACAGGCTGCGTCCGCGCCACAGACTCATGGGACAGGCATGAACCGATACCCGGCGCCACGCTCTGTCTGCAAAAAGCGCGGTTGCCGGGGATTCTCTTCAATGATTTTGCGCAGACGGGTCACCCGCACATCTATGCTCCGATCGAAGCGCCCGTCCCCTTCACCACCCAATAATTGCAGCAAAAGATCGCGACTCAGGATGCGCCGTGGACGCTGCGCGAAGACCAGCAGCAGGTCCATTTCCGCCGGATTCACGTCAACCTCCGCATCACCGCGATAGAGCCGTCGCTCGGCCATATGCAAATGGAAATCACCAAAGTAGAGTTTTTCGCCCCCCTCATCTTTTCCGCTACGGCGTAACAAGGCCCGGAGACGTGCCAGCAACTCCCGGGCATTAAAAGGCTTAGCCAGGTAATCATCGACACCACTTTCCAGCCCAAGAATACGCTCTTCGTCCTCGCCACGGGCCGAGAGCATAAGAATGGGAGGCCCTCCATCCTTCCTGCGCAGATCCTTGGCGAGGCTGATGCCATCCTGTCCCGGCAACATCCAGTCGAGCACCATCACATCCACCGGCCCTGCCGCCAGTTGCTGACGCATCTGCTGCCCGTTGGCCGCCAATAGCACCGCGAAGCCCTGGGCCTGGAGAAACTCCCGTAACATCGCCGCAAGCCGCTGATCATCATCCACTATTAAAACGACCGCCATCCTAGCCTCGCAATATCCTGAAAACAGGCACTGCCGCATCCTCGCTTTTGCCTCGACGAGGAGACGTTTTCCGGAAATATTCTCGAAATATGGTGGATACACTATACACCACAGGCAGCATCGGTATCCAAACCAAAAGATTGAGCGGAGCGAATAAGTCGGGCAGTCCAAGCCATCTCAGATGTCGGACAGATGGGCTGCGATACGAGTTTTGTAGCGGTTGTTTTGCGGCTATTAGACGGACCTTTGGTCCGTCTTTTTTATTCCTGGACCTAAAACGGCAGGTGGATCCGGCACCATTCTGCCCAGAAAATCATTTTCTACCGGAAATATTCCAGAAACAAAGGGTCC
>DAIAVG010000049.1 GCA_027445725.1 Acidithiobacillus sp. | reverse complement strand
TCCGAATATCCCAATCCACGCATCAGGACATACTCCGCAGTCCATCGACCTATTCCTCGGAATTTCAGGAGATGACTGATCGCCTGCTCCTGTGGCAGAGCGCGGATTGCATCAAAATTGAGCCGCCCGTCGACCACGGCTGCGGAAACAGCGGCGATGTACGCCGATTTCTGGCGGCTGAACTGTAGGGCCGCTAACTTCTGCTGATCGGCCCGGAGAACCTGCTCTGGCTCCGGAAATACGGGATACAGGTGACCGTCCATTCGAACCTGATCCCCGCAGTGTTCCAGAAAGCGGTATTTGAGACGACGCGCGAAGGCAACATGAATCTGCTGACCGATAATGGCCCAGATGAGAGATTCGTATGGGGATGCTATGCGTACGGGGCGCATACCGCGGAACTGCTCCTGAAGTTGACGTAGGGGAGCATCCTGTTTCCCGAGGGCGAGGAAATAGCGAGGGTTTTGGTCAAGGTTCAGGGTATTCCTGGCCCAATGCAGCCCGGCATCGCGGATGGCCCGGGAAATTTTCCGGTCACTTTGTATTTCCACGAAAAGTGCCGGGTGTTCAACGTCTTCTGACGCGCTGCGCAAAACCAGGAGGACTGGAATTCCGTCCAGATACAGCATCCGCTGCAAACCAGCATGGGGATCCACGTTTTCGAGAACGGTGGAGGGAGAACTCCACAGATATTCCATCGCCCAGCGAAAGCTGTAGGGCGGATCCACGGGCAGCGGGATAGTGACGCGATTTCCTGTCATATGGTCAGCCACCTTGGCCTTCCTGTACTCTCCAAGTGCCGTCTTTCCCCTGTCCAACGGAAACGCCCTCATACGCCAGCAGTCTGGCCTTCATGTTATCGCCACCACCGGAATATTTCCCCAGGCAGCCATCTGCACGGATGACCCGATGACAGGGGATAACGAAAGGGAAAGGATTCCAGGCCAAGGCGTTCCCGACGGCTCGACTGGCGCGCGGGTGTTCCAATCTCTTCGCCAACCATCCGTAACTGCGCACTTCTCCTCTCGGAATTTCCTGCAACTTCTTTAAAACTCGCCGCTGGAATGGCGTATGGGACGGGAACTAGAGTGGGCCGCGATATGCCTTACCTCCCAGTACAGATGTGAGTATGTCGGCGATCATTCGCGCGCTTATAGCATCGTTTCTGGTCGGAAATCTGCCATAGAGCCGATAGATATCGAGGAGTAATGTCATCTCGTCGCCAGATAGTAGACAAAGATATTTTTCGGCATATGCGACGTACAGTTTCCCGAAAGGGGTTTCCAGTACAGTGTGGTACAAACACTTCGGTACCAATGTTTGGGTCTGCATGGAGATGCCTCGTCACCTGCGATGGGTGGATGGTATGCTAGCGACCGGCGAAATGTTTCATGAACGGTGGAAATATGATTGAAGATCCGGACGTCGCTTCTGTGGCCGCATTGATGGCTGTTCCAGCCAGAGCGGAGATCCTGCTTGCACTTATGCACGGCCAGTCTCGACCAGCCGGTGAATTAGCTCGCTTTGCTGGACTGTCCCCCCAGGCAGCGACCGCGCATCTCAAAAAACTGGCTTCCGGAGGCTTACTGACCTTGGTGACGTCAGGAAGACATCGATACTACCGGCTAACCAGTCCGGAGGTGGCGCAGGCGATCGAAGCCCTCATGCCGCTGGCCCGCTCTGCGAGACCTTCCCCGTATCCGAAACCTGCCCAGCCCCTTCAAAAAGCGCGGTCCTGCTATGATCATGTGGCCGGGCAGCTTGGTGTTGCCATGACGGACGCCCTGGTCCGGAAGGGTTACCTTATCGAAAATGAATGCGACTACAGGGTTACAACATCGGGCGCGAGTTGGTTCTGCGATCTCGGTATAAATATTCAGCCAGATCCCCGGAGCCGCCGGGCGTTTACCCGTAAATGCCTGGACTGGAGCGAACGGCGTTACCACCTCGGGGGCGTACTGGGTGCAGCCATGCTGGAAACTTTTCTGGACTCTGGATGGCTGGCACGCAGCAGTTCGCACCGTCGGGCTTTGCGCATTACCCACGCTGGCCAGACCGAGTTGTGGCGCTATCTCGAAATCGAATTGCGATGAGCAGGATTATGGTACTGAGCAGGAATATCGCTGCAAGCGCGTAGAACCCGTTGAGATAGGCCTGCATTTCCGCATGTCGCAGCAGAACCTGCTGAAGTAATGTGAACTGTGCTGGCAGCGATGACGTTGGTAGTGCGCTCAAATAATCACGGAGAGCCGGATTGAAAGAGGTCACGAATCCTCCCAGATGATTCCAGGCGCTTTGTGTGCAATGGCTCAACAGCGTAGACATCAGGGAGACCCCAATGGCACCGCCCAATACCCGCATCACGCCAAAGAGGCCAGCGGCATCTGCGGTTGCGGTTTTGGGGAGGGAGCGAAAGGCGAGCGTAGCGATGGCGGTAAAAGCCATCCCCAAACCAAACCCTTGAAGGATGCCGGGCCACAAAGCCGCCGACAGCCCGATATGGAGATCATACCCAGTCATGGCATATCCACCGACAGCACTGATCACACATCCCGCTAACGCCCAGACCAGAGGCCCGGTGCAATGGATGAGGCGTCCGGTTAGCAGCATCCCCAACATTGCCGTGATCCCGCGGGCTGCGGAAATCCATCCCGCAGTTTCTGGCGGGTAGCCGAGCAGATGTTCCAGGAATATCGGCTGATAGGTCACGATGCCGTAGAAACCCGCGCCAAAGGTGATCGATGCGAGTGAGGCGATCCCAAAATCCCGATTCCTCAGCAAACGGAGATGAACGATGCTGTCGCCTCCAGTCAGTGCCCGCCAGAGGAAAAAGCCGAGCGCCAACACGGTCAGTATGGTCAAAATCACGATCCGCTGCGAACTGAACCAGCCCATCGTATTGCCTTGGTCCAACACTACCTGCAGGGCACCCAGGCCGATGGCCATGCCGACGAAGCCTAAAAGATCAATGCTGCGTTTCTCGATTGCGGTGGAGAGGCTACTGAAACGGTAGGCCAGTATCCAGGCCAGCAAGCCAGCGGGCAAGTTCACGTAAAATACCCAACGCCAGTCCAGATGGGTAACGAGGATACCGCCAATCACCGGCCCCAGAATTGGACCCGCAACAACGGCAAGGCTCCAGCGCGCCGTGATCCGCCCCCGCATTTCCGGGGGATAGGCCTCTATCAGCATGGCCTGCGCCAGAGAAGGAAGAGGCGCCCCAACCAAACCCTGAAGTAGACGCAGAAAGACGATCTCCATCAGATCCTGACTGACTCCGCAAAGCCCGGAAACCACCACAAAGCCGCCGAGACTGGCCAAGAGTAACTGGCGCCGTCCAAATCGCGCCGCCAGAAATCCGGTCAACGGCGTGGAAATGGCTGCCGCGACCAGATAACTGGTCACTATCCAGCTAATCTGGGAGGTGTTGGCAGACAGGCTCCCGGCCATATAGGGCAGAGCCACGCTGACGATGGTAATGTCCAGCACCTGCATGACGGTGGCAGCCAGCAGCGCCACACTGAGCCAGAATCGATAATGAGGCGAAGTCGATGCGTCCTGCGCTACTGCGTTGCCTTTTGCTGGAGAAACGTTTGTTGACATGCACGCATGCTACCAATCGCGTTGCTGTCAATGTTTCATTTGTTAGTGAACAAACCCTCGGTCTCCTCGAACCGTGTGGGCCCGATGACAAAGGGCCACCAGTCTTCCGGATTCATGATTCAGTATATTCAAACACTTTACCGGGCTCATTTCTGGGGACAGGCTTATCGGAGCCCCGGGGCCTTCATCGCAACGCCTCGATAGCCGCCTGCAGCAGATCGTCGGGCAGATGGTTAAGCCCCTTGGATACGGCCAGACGCAGGGCGGTATGGAGGATGTTGCCGGCCTGCCGGGGGAACCCCTTGGACGCCTGCCGGAGGAGTTCCAGTCCGGAGTCGGATAACAACGTGTGCTGGCATCCGGCGGACTTCAGGGCATGCAGGATGAGGGCCGCGAAGCGTTCCCGTTCGATCACGGGCGCCAGGCGGATGCGCACCTGGATACGGCTGGCCAGGGCGGCATACGGCACTCGGTCCAGGGTTTGGGCCAGATGGGGATGTCCCGCCAGCCAGACGGTGAGCAGGTTCCGGGAGTCGAAGGCGAAGTTCAGGAAGGCGGGGAAGTCCCGGAAGAATTCCGGCGGCAGGTTCTGCGCCTCGTCGATGATCCATACCGGGAGCACCTGTTTGTGGTCCATCAGGTCATGGATATGTTCCTTGATGTCCTTCCAGAGCTGGGCCCGGCGGTAGCTGGGTTCGACCCTCAGACTCCGGGCCAATCCGCGGTAGATATCGATCCGCCCGAAGTCCGTGTCGGCCTGGTACACCACCAGATAGCGATGGGGATTCAACGACGCGGTGAGACTGCGCAGGGCGGCGGTCTTGCCAACACCGGGTTCGCCGGTCAGCAGGCCCACGCCGGGAGACTGCAGGAGCCACTGGAAGCGCTCCCGCAAAGGCACCAGGGCGCCATCGTCCCAGAGTGCTACCGTATCCTTGCCCAGAGGCGGATGCGTGAGACCAAAGTGCTGGAGAGTCCTGCTCATGCTTCGTCCTCCCCATAATACTGCTGGTGGGCGATTTCCACGAGGCTGATCCGATCGTCCGCATCGGTCACCGCCGTATCGCTGGTGTTGGGCTGATGGCGTTGACGATGGACATTGGCTTCCCGGTCCAGGGGCGTGGCCCGGCCCAGATCTTCGCCTGCAGCACTCTCCACCGCCACCACCCGGCCGGCATGGGCGTCGACCACGAGGATAACGGTCTTGCCTGCCAGCGCATAGGCGACTTCGAAGAACTGCCCCAGATAGGAGACGGTCCCGTCCTTGCGCACCCGCCGGGTTTCGCGATGATAAAACAGCGCATCCAGCTGCGCCGCCTGGGGGCCGAGATTGCGGATCCGGGGCAAATCCTGCTGATAGCGGAGCAAGGGCGTCAGCCCCTCCAGCCCCCCGTGGGGCCGCTGGTGGTAGACCTGTTCCAGCCAGGCCCAGAGCCGCGCATTGAGATCGTCCAGATCGCGGATCCGGCGCAGGTCCAGTTCGGAGAGGAACTGGGCGCGGAAGGTGCGGTGCCAGCGCTCGATCTTGCCTTTGGATTCCGGGGTATAGGGGCGGCAGTACAGGAGCACTATGCCCAACCGGGCACAAATCCCCTGCAGGGATCCGGAACGATAGGCGGCGCCGTTATCCACCACCAGTTTATAAGGCACCCCGCGTTTCAGCAGCGCCTGTTTGAGCACCCCTTCGATATCGAGGGCCGTTTCCCCCAAACAGAAAGCGCTGTGGGTGATGAGCCGGGAGGCGTCATCCATCAGGGAGACCAGATACACTTTGCGCCGCTTCCCGTGGAGGGAGATCTGCGGGCCGTGCATCACGTCTCCATACCAGATGGCCCCCGCACAGGCGGCGACGAAGCTGCGCTTCTCCTCGGGTTCACTGGCCGCACCCGCAGGCCGCGACAAGCCATGGTGCTGCAACAGGCGATGGATGGCCGAACGGGACACCGTGCCACGGGAGACCTGCCCCGTGGACTCCAGGGCCTGCAGGATCTGGAGCAGGGAACGGCGGGGATTCTCCTGCTTCAGGTGGAGAATGGTCTCCTGAATCCTGGCTGCCAGTTTGGACTGACCCTGATCCCGACGGGGACGGGGAGACAGGGCGTCGATACCGTCTTTGCGCCAGAGGTAGTACCAGCCGGCAATGGTCTTATCACTCAGACGGGTGCGCCTGGAACCGGGAATGGCGTACGTCCGCCCGGCCAACTCCCGCAGGGTCTGCTGGAACTCCCCACGCTGCAGGGGCCGGCTGATCAGCGGACCGAGTACGGACAGGCGGAACAAAGCAATGGGGTCGATCTGGGTCATGGTGATTCCTCGCAAAAAAAAAAGGGATCCCCATGCCACCAGAACGGGCGCGGTGAGGGTAGTGTCCAAAGTGTGTGGGTTCGGCTTTTTATGGAGAAAGAGCCTGTTTCGCGGAGCGTCGGCAGAGCCCTATCATGGGACGCTGACCGCGTGATGATCGAGCCAGGTCATCATTTCCGAGAGGGACTGTTGCCGGAGTGCCGACACCCAGAAATCGGGCCAGCCCACCACTCGGCCCCCATCGGGAAAAGCACTGCGCAGGTGAAATTCAAAGTCTGCAGCGCGTTCCTGCAGCCATCGCCACCAGCGACGGCAGGTACTGCGACCAGGCGGCGGGGTATCCAGCAGGGCCGGAAGGCGGCTGACCGCAGAGAGGGAAAGACCCGTCCACAACAACAGCAGGATCAACTGCTGCAAGGCCCATCCGTACCAGCGTCGTGGCGCTATGCAAGAAGGCAAACGGGAACAGGTTTGCCCGCAGCTGGAGCAAAAGTAACGGGGAATCGGCACCGGATTCTCCTGCCCGGACGCCGTCCGGTCAGCCTTGCGGGTGTAGTGACCATGATGCCAGGGATGGCTCCGGCCACAGTGTGCACAACAGGCGGGCCGATAGCGCTCAGGATCTCGGGCCAGGGTGACACGGTGATGCTTCAGGGTATAAATACCCGCTACAATACGATGCAAGGGCGGACCTCCTATGGGTTTGGTTATCGTGAAAGTCTGATTCACTTCCCACGATAACAAAGGAGATTCCGCCCTTTCTACATCCTCTGCATCCCACCCTCTACAAGAAGCCGTTCTCCAAATCCCTCCGAATGACCGTGGGATAAAGCGGCGCCCTCCTACTCAAATAACGAAAGACGTAACACACCGGAGGGACGGAGTTCAAAAACAACTTTCAGTCCTGGAACGCAATGGACGTAGCCACCATCAGTGGATATGCGGATTTCTGGTTCTGGGTAGTGACGCCCTGGGCGAGTTTTCCGGTCATGATTCCTTTACCGGTCGAGACCAATCCCACCCTCTTCTTTAATTCCGTGGATATGGCACACGCCGCCGCAGGAATCGGTCCTGCGGGATCCAACCCTTTAGGCCAGTCGAACAACTTCGGATATGAAACCGGATCGCAGTCTTATGGGGGTTCCTACGGGACCAACCCCGGGCCTGCCAATGCACAAAGAAATGCTGGGCCGGGCACGGCTATTACGCAGCACTATTCCGGATTACTGCCCTATCAGGACGTCAGCAACACGACAGTCAGCGATTTTCAGGCTCCGGCATTCACGCTGGTCATAGACCGTCCGCAAAATACGGTGATGACCACCACGCAGATCGGGGTGGACAAAGGGGCCACCGCCTTGCCCGGCCAAGAAGCCGGAAAACAGGTGGAAGTCATGGCCTCGGCGCAAAGCCATTTTGTGCGTCCTCGCCAATTCCGCTTTCTGAGTAATCACGTGGTATATGGGAACCTCTTCAACCCCTACTGGGAGCCGCATTTGGTGCCGACGCCGTCCACCGTCTCCGATGCCGCTGTTGCAGCGCAAATGGCGGGTCATGGATAATCGTCGTTCCCCCCAATTCTGCCCCCAGGCCGGTCAGTCCCTCGTGGAAACCGCCATTGTGGGCGCTTTTGTGCTCGTACCCCTTTTTATCATCACGCCGCTCCTCGGCAAATATATCAATATGCAGGACAGTACCCTGCAGGCGGCACGTAATGCGGCCTTCGAACGGACTGTCTGGTCGCGACACGGGCAACGCAACGGGGAGGCCGTCGCCCAGGAAAGCGATAGTGCCATCGAAGGGAAGAACGTGGTGCGTTACTTTGGGCAGCAGAATACCGCACTCTCCAGCACGACCGTCGGTGCCGGGCAATATACGCCGCGTGTGCTTTGGTCCGATCAGGCGGGGCAACCGCTGTTGCCGAAGTACTCGGATGTCACGGTTTCCTTGAGCCAGGGAAGCAACTCGGGTGCGCCGAATGAAGCCTTGAACACGACGTTAAGTGGGTTGGGCATCCTGACCACAGGCGGCGGACCCAATCTCGATTACCGGGGACTTTTTACGGCTACGGCTCAAGCCACTCCGGTGAATGTCACTTTCCCCAAGCCATTCAATGCCCTGAATCTCACTTTTTCTGCCCAGGATACCCTGCTGGCGAATGGCTGGAGCGCCTTGAATCCTCAAGACGTCCTGACCCAGACAACGAACACCTTGCCGAAGGGTGAGCCGCAACTCAGGACTTTTATGGATGGTGAGAAATCGGTGGTTCCGGATATTCAGCAACTGCATCTGGAGAAAGTGTTGACGGACAACGCGCAGGAAATTCCCGCGGATCGGCTCGGGAGTACGGCGCCATGATGAACAAGGCACGGCTATGCGGTCTGATTTTGGGGTTCGGTGTGATGCCTATGGCCCATGCCACGCTGCCCCACCTGCGCTGCCCAGATCCTGGGGTGCCCGCTGGCAGCACACTGACCTGGGTGGCCCCACGAGTCGCTGTCGATGGACTGCCCATGGCCATACTACAGATGAATAGCCGCCTCTCGCCCTCCACGGTTCTGGCCTGGTATCAAAAGCATTGGCGCGGGATGGGACCGCATCCGGATGACATCACCTATGCCTCCGGTCGCTGGACCGTGGTGGCGCGGCGCCGGGATGGATGCTTCGAGACCGTACAAATCCAGGCCAGCGGCGCGGGAACCCTGGGAGAAGTCGGCATCAGCCGTCCGGCGCTGAGCGCCTCCGCGCCCATGAGTACGGGCATCCCGCTACCGGCGGGCAGCCAGACCCTGCTGACCATGAATAATACGGATCATGGTCAGCGTGCACAGAATCTGCTGGCGGTAGCCCCCGGCAACCCCGGCGCGGTGCGGGCCTATTATGCCCACTTGCTGCCCACGGAGGGCTGGTCCTATCAATGGG
>DAIAVG010000048.1 GCA_027445725.1 Acidithiobacillus sp. | reverse complement strand
ACGGCGCTGGGGGAAGAACAGCGACATGTTTTTACCCACTTCCAGTTACGTTTTCGCTGTGCGCATGCGCGCGTTTTGGGTGGCGCTGTTGCGGATTCGGGCGCCACTCTGCGCTGGTATCGCCCCGCAGACGCCCTGAAGCAAGGTTTGCCCACGCCCGTTCGGCGGATTCTACGGAATCTCGGCGGAATATAGCATTCCGCTCATGCGTTATGCTATCGTCCACGCTGGAGAATAAGCTGAATTAATAACAGCAGGAGAAACGATGCGAGCCGCATGGACGACTGGTATATTTTTAACGCTGTTGATCGGGCAGGGATCAGCATTCGCGGGTGGCCTTTCCTGGCTGGCGAGTTATCCCTATGGGCAGCAGCCTGTTTCCCCCACGCTGGTTGCCGCAGGCCTGGCGCCGGGTGCACTGGAGAAGGTGGCGGCCACCCAGCCGAGTCAGCCCTCCGGCGACTCGGCCGTCACTTCGTCTCAGCCCCTCGGTTCCCGGTCGGCCATCACCGAAAGCCACTCCATAGGGGCGCAGAACGGACAGGAGCAGATGCCCGCATGGTGGAACGAGCCGCTGCAACCTCAGGAACAGCAACCCAATCCCGGCCTGGTGCCATATCATGCCGTCAGCGCGCCCTGGTACGATACCCCCCTGGGTGTGCTCGGCATCGGCGTTGCGGCCACCGGCACCACCATGCTTTTCGACCATGGTATCAATCACTACGTTGAAACCCATGTCGGCGTCAACTTCCGCAATCATGTCGCGTTGAACATCGCCGATGTGATTACCGACGGCTCTCTCATCATCGCCGGCACCACCTGGTTCCAGAGCCCTTGGGCCAGCGCCAAGCTGGCGCACACCTCCAGCGTGGCGCTGACCGCCGCAGTCGCTACCACGTTGGAAGTCTTCGCCCTGAAATACGCCGTCGGCAGGGCCCGGCCCGGAGGCCCCAACACCAGCTCCACGCAGTATCATCCTTTCAGTTCGCGTTATGCCATATTCAGCACTTCTTTTTTATTCAACAACCGCGGTCCGGCGACCGCTTCTTTTCCATCGGGCCATACCGCCATCGCTTTTGCGGTCATCACCCCATACGCCCAAAACTACCACCTCCCCTGGCTGTATGCCCTCCCCATGCTGGTCGGGGTCAGCCGTATTGTGGCGGTGGACGGCCATTGGGCGTCGGATGTGGTTGCGGGCGGCTTTCTCGGCTGGCTCACGGCCGATCTGACCAACCGATTGTTTCCCAACAGTGACTACGGCTTCATGATTTTTGGCGATGGTGTGGGCTTTCATGGCAAGTTTTAAATGGGGAGATCTTGTGAAGTCATTCGATAGGAACAGGGTCAAGCGGACCTTATGGCCGGCCTTCCAGGGCGGGAGTCTTTACCGCAAGGCTTTGGCGCTGGGCTGGATGACGATAGCCTTGTCGGGGTGCGCCATCATGACCGATGGCCCGGATCATGCCTACACCCGGCAGGTGCAGCAACCGCAAACGCTCCCCTCCGCTGTGCTTTCCCGGCATGAAGACCACCTCTCCCATGCGACCATGGAACGTCTCCTGCACCAGAGCATCACCTATCATCTGGGGGCGGGGGATGTGGTATCGGTGTCGGTGTATCTGCACCCGGATCTGTCCATTCCCAGCCTTAGGGCAACATCAGCAGGTCTGGCGGGAGCCATCGTCACCAATGACGGCAATATCCAGTTGCCCCTTTTGGGGGTGGTGCATGTGGCCGGTATGACCACGACCCAGTTGCAGACCCATCTTACGCATCTCTATGCGCAATACGTCATCGACCCCAAGATCAATGTGCAACTGCAGGTGGCCCACAGCATCCGCTACTATCTGCTGGGAGAATTCATCAAACCCGGTCTGGTCTATTCCGACCGGCCGTTGAACGTGCTGGAGGCCATGGCCCTGGGTGGCTCGGTGAATCTGGCCGATGCCGATCTGCGCGGCGCCTATGTGGTGCAGGACGGACGGAAGTTGCCAGTCAACTTCCATAAGCTGATTCTGGCCGGTGACCTCCAGCAAAACATTCCCCTCAAAACCGGGGATACCGTGCTTATTCCCAGCGTTACCACCATGCGCGCCTATGTCTTCGGTGCCGTCACCAAGGCCGGCTCCGTACCCTTTGTGAATGGACGCCTGAGTCTGTTGCAGGCGCTTTCGGATGTGGGCATGAACACCACCAACCTCACTACCGCGCGGCTCAGCGACATCCGCATCATCCGCTCGGAAGGTGCCACTGGCACCTTTTATGTGGTGAATGCCCGGCGCATTCTGGAAGGCAAGGCGGCACCGTTCTTCCTCAAATCCGGAGATATCGTCTTCGTGCCGCAAACGACGGTCAGCAGTTGGAACCAGGCCATACAACTCCTGTTGCCGTCCCTGCAGGCCATCAGCCAGTTGCTCAACCCCTTCGTATCCATCAAGTTCTTGAGCCAATAGGAACACCTGTGACCGATAATCAAACGCCTGAGTCTGCGCCCCTACCTGGAATGCAACCCAAAGCTCCCATGGGACTGACGGGTGGTAAAGCCTCTGGAGATAGTGACGAGTTTAATATCGGACCCCTTCTTCAGGCTCTTAAAGAAGGCTGGAAATGGCCCGTGATTTTGGGGGGCTTGTTTGCTTTCCTCGCCTTAATATTCGTGCTTTTCACCCAACCGGTATTCAAAGCCAGCGGGACCCTATACCTGGCCGCAGCAGAAAAAGAACAATCCGCAGGATCAGGCGCGGTAGATGGTGTCTCTCTACTCTCAGGACTGCTGCATCAGGGCTCCAGCATGGAAACCCAGGT
Source organism: Acidithiobacillus sp. (assembly GCA_027445725.1). The sequence goes on along the minus strand of DAIAVG010000048.1, from coordinate 6,092 downwards.
CGAAATCATAGAAAACTGGGACATGATTAGGCGGGCGATACTGGCTTCCGGCATCAATGCCCAGGTATGGCAAGCGGGACACCCTCCCAAAACCCTGAGCTTTGCCGGCTGGAAGCTGGGTGGTGAGCAGGTCAAGTTATATGCTCCAAGCCCCCATGCCATTCGGGCGTTATATGCGCATGTAATAAATACTAGCCTGCAAGGTAAGGCACTCACCATCCGCTTTGGTCAGGGCGGGCACTACGACATAGTACAGAATCAGCAGACGCTGCTGACGGGGGTGCTCGGTCAACCCGCCGTGGGGCCGGAGCTCAGGCTGATGCTGCAAGCAACCCAAGCGCATTATATTCCCGCAGCCAACACCGAGTACCATATCCGTATCAGCAACGCGATGTCGGTTTATCACACCTTGACTCAATCCGGCGCTATTTCCGTAGAGCGCGGCACGGGCGTTGGAGAGGAATTTGCCAAAGACAGCTATTTGGTCACTCTTTCCACCAAAAGCACCAATCCCTTTGTTGCCCAACGTCTTACCAATGCCATTATGCAGACGTATCTGAATCAAACGCAATCCTGGGGTACAGATCAGGCCGCTGCCACCTACAATTATTTGGGCCGACAGCTCGAAAAAATTCGCAACGCATTAAATACCGCCAATTCACGCCTTGCCAGTTATCAGAGTAAAAGTGGGGTGATTGCTGTGTCGGCGGGTGCAAAAGCCATGATCGGCCAAATGGCCGACTATGAGACTCAGCGCTCTCAGGCCAAGATCACATTGTATGGATTACAGCAAATCCAAAATTCGCTGGCTCAGCATCAAAATAATCTGAACCCTTATTTGTTCAGCAGTAATGACAAAGTCCTGGACAGCCTTTCTTCGCGTCTGGCCGAAGCGCAAAGTAAACTGGATGTGCTGCAGAAACGTTATACACCGGCTGCGCCAGAAGTGATAGAGGCACAGGCTGAAATTGCCTCTATCCGTTCGGCTATTGGTACTCTGGTCCACAATCAGGAAAAAATTGCGACCCAGCAACTTCAGTCTATTGATGACATTATTCACCAGCATCAGACTGAAATGTCCAAATACCCGCATTCGGAGCTGGCGGTTATTTCCCTGACTCAATCCAGTGAGGTTCTTGGCAAGCTGTATATGTTCCTCCTCGAAAAACAGGAAGAGGCAGCTATTACTAAAGCCAGCACACTCACTAAAAACCGGGTGCTGTCTCCGGCACTGATCAACTCCCTGCCCGTGTCGCCCAATGCCAAAAGAGAGGTCATTTTATACGGTCTGTTGGGAATACTGTTGGGTCTGGCTATCATTACGGCCCGTTACCTCCTTCATCCTGGATTCCGCAGTGATCAGGAAATCCGTCAAAGCTTTCCTTATTTGCCGGTTTATGGGTTGCTTCCTGCAACAAGCAGCGTAACGCGGCAAAAAGAGACCCATTTTGAAATGCCGAGTCCCCGTTCAGGTTACGGCGAGGCCCTGCGCGTACTACGTGGCAATTTTTATCTGGCCGTTGGTGAAAAACTGGGGCAAATCGTAGCCATGACCTCATCTATCCCCGGTGATGGCAAAAGCACTTTGGCTTTTCAGTTGTCGGCGGCATTGGCTCAGGATGGCAAAAAAATTCTGTTGGTGGATGCTGACCTGCGCAACCCCCATGCTCATCTGGCTTTCAAGGTGCCCCAAGACCCCGGACTTTCCAGCGTTCTTGCGGGCCGGACTACCTGGGAAGCGGTATTACATCACCTGGATGATACCGGAATTGATCTTGTTACTGCAGGGCAAACTCCACCCAATCCCAGCGAACATCTCGGATCCACGCGACTGGAGCAGTTATTGTCTGAGCTGCGGTCACACTATGATTTTATTTTCGTCGATACGCCTCCCTTCCCGCTGGTGGGTGACATCCTGACGATTGGACGCCTTGCTGACCGGTTGCTGACCATTGCCAGAATCAACCATACCCCGCGCCGTGCCTATCAGGAACATCTGCAGGGGCTGCTCAGCCTGAATCGACCAATAGGTTTGATTATCAACGATATTCGGGTACAGGGTAGCTATGGCTATGGCTATGGCTATGGCCCAGGGGCTGACGATGGCAAGGCACATCAACCCGTTCAACGCTGGCTACGCTTCCTGTCGTTCTGGAAGAAAAAAAGATGATAGATTTGCTGCGCGGTTTTCGCGACCGCCAACGCAGCCCAGAGCAGCAGGCTCCTTTTTGGGATTTTCATTGTCATCTGCTTCCCGCCGTGGATGATGGTCTGCGCAATCTGGAAGAAACCCAATCGGCCATTGTGGGCATGATGGCGTTAGGTTATCGCGGTGCGGTACTGACTCCGCACATTTATCCGGGGGTTTATGATAATCGCCCGGATCAGTTGCGTGCCCATTTTAACCAGTTACAAACACAATTGAGCAATCACTTTAAGTTGCAGCTAGCGGCAGAATATTTTGCCGATGAAGCCCTGCTCGCTGATATTGAAAAGGATGATGTGCTCTATTTGGAGCTAGGCGACCATAAAATTGTTCTGGTAGAGTTTCCCGCGCTCATGCCCAGCCCCGTTGGAATGGACGTTCTGCTGGGCTTACGTCATGCGGGTTACCAACCGGTTCTGGCCCATGTAGAGCGTTATCGCTACGTCGGACTGGAACCCTCGCGCTGGTTACCCCGCTTTGCCCAGACGGGTATCTGGCTGCAGTGTGATATAGGCAGTCTGGCAGGACAATATGGCACACATCCACAAAGCTTGGCGCACAGCTTGCTGGATCAGAATCTACCCACGCTTTGGGGCAGCGATTTGCACCGTGTCGCACAACTGCAGCGATATGTGGCTCCCGGATTAGCCGCACTCACCAAAAGCGGGCAGCGCATAAATGCCATTCTGGACGGGTTAAATGAGTAAACCCATGCCTGCAAGCGTATTGCAGGATAAGCGCATCGACAAAGGCATTATTCGCCGCATCATGCACGGTTTCGGTGCTAATGTGTACGGCCAAGTGGTCATTATTATTATCCAACTGGCGGGCGTCCCCATACTGCTCAGCGCATGGGGCACACAACTTTATGGAGAATGGCTGATACTGGCAGCCATACCTACTTACCTTTCCATGGCCGATTTGGGTTTCTCACAGTCTGCGGGCAACGACATGACTGCCCGGCTTGGGCGCGGCGATACGGCCGGAACGCTGGCCGTATTCCAGAGCCTTTCTGCCCTGGTGTATGGTTCAGCCTTTGCTGGACTGATTATTGCAGCCAGTCTTGCCGCGTTTATGCCTTTGGGTAGCTGGCTCCATTTTCATGCTCTTTCGGTAACGGACATGCGCTGGATTATCGGATTGTTTGCAGCGGAAGTGTTGGTGCGTTTGTGTGATGGGGTGACCCACGCGGGGTTTCGTTCGCATGGCGAATACGCCCTGCATGTAATGCTCAATTCCAGCACCATGTTGGTGCAAGCCATGAGCGTCTGGGCGGCAGCTCTTTTGGGACTGGGCCCAGCCGCTGCCGCCGTCGCGTTTTTTGCGGTGCGGGCCATTGAAACGCCTCTGGGAGTCGCTTGGATGTTACGCAGACACCATGACATCTATCTGGGAACGGAGCATGCTTCTACCCATGAATTGCGACGACTGTACAAACCGGCGCTGGCTAATGTTGCCATGCCTTTGGCCCAAGCCCTCAATACCCAAGGCATGTTGCTGGTGGTTGGTGTGGTCATGGGACCCATAGCGGCGGTGACTTTCAGTGTGTTGCGTACACTGACCCGCTTGGTGATTCAGAGCATTGCCACCATTACCCACGCCCTGGAACCCGAAGTCGCCAGAGCCTGGGGTCAGGGGAAAACTGCCCTCGTGAGGACCCTTTATTTTCGGGGCTTGGGCACAAATCTTCTGCTGGCTTTGGCGGCAACGGCAACCTTGTATTTTCTGGGTAGCTGGATTGTGGCGTTATGGACCCATGGCAGGGTTACCATGCATCTGGCGCTTTTCCATTGGTTGTTATTGAGCGCCTTCAGCACCGTTTTCTGGCACGTAGGGATCAACTTCCTGAAAGCACTCAACCTTCATGTACGGGCTGCTGTCTGGTTTGTGCTGACTTCTGGTATGGCCGTGTTCATGACGGATATTTTACTACGTTGGACCCACCATCTAGACGTCGCAGGTATGGCGCTGGTGGCAACTGATGTTCTCCTCGGAAGCTATGCGCTATTACGGATGAATCGTTTGTTCAGCCAGAGGCATGTTACATGAATACCAATGCCAGAACGCTACGCATTGCCCATTCCAGCCACGGCAAGTTTCATCATCAGGATCTGGCCAGACAACTTTACCGGCTAGGCGTTCTGGATACTTTCTTTACGGGATATCCACGTTTTAAGCTGAAAACCTTGGGTGTGCCCGAAAATAAGTTGCGTACTTTTCCAGTTCTGGAGGTGGCCTATCATGCGGGCCTTCGCTATGGCTTGCTGAAGGGTCGCGTAAAACGCGAGCTGGAATGGCGCAAGCATGAGAATTTCGATCGTGCTGTAGCCAGATATATGCCAGCCGTAGATGCCTATATTGGTCTGTCCTGTGCCAGCTTATATGCCGGTCAGGCTGTTCAGCGTCAGGGGGGGCTCTATTTGTGTGATCGGGGTTCCAGCCATATTCTGACTCAAAATACGCTCTTGGCCGAAGAAGATGATCGTCAAGGTATAAAGTACCACTCTATTGATCCACGAGTTCTGGAAAAAGAGCAGCACGAATATGCGACGGCTGATGCTATTCTGGTACCCAGTGAGTTCGCCCGTCGCACTTTCATTGCCGAAGGCATACCCGAGTCCAAACTGCGTAAAGTGCCCTATGGGGTGGATCTGGATCGATTTAAGCCTGTGGGTACTCCTGCAGCCGGAACTTTCGAGGTGTTGTTTGTTGGTAGCGTTAGTCCGCGAAAAGGGGTATCGGATCTGTTGAAAGCGTATGCTGCAGTGAGTCACCCCGACAAGCATTTACGTTTTGTCGGTGCCGTCAGTGGTGCACTGCGACCAGTACTGGAATTGGCGCAGAGAGCGGATGCGAGTATCGATGTGCTTGGTCCCTACCCTCAGGGCAGGCTGCCCGAAATCATGAGTCGTTCTCATGTGCTGGTACTGCCCAGTATTGAGGATGGGTTCGGATTGGTACAAGCTCAGGCCATGGCTTGTGCCTGCCCGGTCCTCGCTACCTCCAACACGGGTGCAGAGGACCTATTCACGGACGGGGTAGAGGGCTTCATTGTTCCTATCCGTTCCCCCGATATTTTGGCGGAACGTCTGCAATATCTGGCAGATAACCCTGAACAACGCCAGCAGATGAGCCAAGCGGCTTTGCAACGGGTGCAGCGTATTGGTGGCTGGGATCAGTACGGAGCGAATATTGTTGCTACCGTGAATGAGGTGTTAGATGCCCGAAAATGAAAACAATGTTTACCGTCAGCGCATTTACGGCGCTTATGTGAGTGGCCGCAATGAAGCGTTGGCACCTGTCTCCATCGCAGGGCTAGCGCCACGCCTGCCATATCTGCGAAGACTTATCAGGTTGTGCATGCCTCCAGGACGGCAATCGACCATTCTGGATATTGGTTGCGGACACGGCGCTATACTCTATGCTTTGCAGCAGGCAGGCTACTGTGACGCTCGGGGGGTAGATGGCAGTGCGGAACAAGTACAGGCTGCGGCGCGACTGGGTGTTACTGGAGTCCAGCAAGGTGATCTGATACAGACACTTCGTGACATCCCCGATGCCAGCCTGGACGTGGTGGTCGCCTTTGATGTGATTGAGCATTTCACCAAGGCTGAATTGATTGCATTGGTGGACGAAGTCCATCGCGTGCTTTGTTCCAAGGGGCGTTGGATTATTCATGTACCCAATGCTGAATCTCCATTTGCAGGCCGTATGCTTTTTGGGGATTACACCCATGAACAAGCTTTTACTCGTACCTCACTGGGGCAGTTGTTGCGCTCCAGCGGCTTCGAGAGGCTGGAATATTTCGAGGATAGCCCTGTTCCCCACGGATTAAAGAGCGTCATCCGCTCCATAGGTTGGCAGGCAATTCGCTCTGCGCTTCTGG
>DAIAVG010000047.1 GCA_027445725.1 Acidithiobacillus sp. | reverse complement strand
GGCCGCGGCGGCGCATTTTGTCGGCTGGATGGACCAGCCCCCGACACCGGACAGCCCTCCTAATCTGCTGGAATTCCTCCTGCTGAATCCCACGGCGCGCAGTTTTGTCGCCGACTGGGAAGGCCGTACCCGGCGGATCATCGCGGAATTTCGTGCGGATGTGGGCAAGCACCTGGACGATCCGCAAATGGCCCGCCAAATCGAGCATCTTCAGCAAAACAGTCCGATTTTTGCTCAGCTCTGGGCTGCACAGGATGTCGTCGAACGGGAGGGTGGCAGGCGGGTTTTTCAGCATCCACAGCACGGGCAGGTGGTCTATGAACAGTGCACGTTGTTGCCAGCGACCAGCACCGATCTCAAGCTGGTCATCTTGCTGCCACTCGGGATAGCTTCCCCTCAAAATTCAGGATGAGCCACTAAAGATTCACAGACTGATTCATACACCGTTCCTTGCGTATTTATACCGCCACGAAATTGCGCTGCCGCTGATTCCAGTGCCGGTAAGAACGTGCCACCGTAAACAAGCCCGCACCAATGGTCCCGACAAAAAAACCGATGGGCCAGTTGGTCCAGTAAGAGAGCGCAATAGCACTCCAGATGCAGCCCTCTGCAAAAATCACGGATAGCGCCAGCACGCGCATGGGATTGCCGCTCAATGCCTGGGCGGCAGCCGGCGGGCCGACCAGCAGGGTGAACACCAGAAAGGCCCCCACCACCGGCAAGGCCGTGGCAGTCACCAGGGCCAGCAGGGTCAGGAACACCAGATCCATGCGTGATGCGCGGATCCCCTGCAAGGCCGCCAGATCGGGAAAAGTCGAATCCAGCAAGAGAGGCCGAAAATACAGAGCGATGCCCACGACCACCAGCGCGCAGATGCCCAGTATGGGCCACAAATCGGCGTCGCTGACCCCCAGCACCTCGCCGAAGAGGAGGGAAAACACTGCCGGTGCATACTCACTGGTCATGCTGAGCAACAACGCACCCACCCCCAGAAACAGCACCAGCAGCAGCCCCGTGCCCACATCGCGGCGCCCCATGCGCACCAATTGGCGCAGGAGTAAAACCCCCATTCCGACAAAAACCAGCAACCCGATCAGCGGATTGATCCCTAGCAGGTTGGCCGCCGCCGCCCCCGGAAAGGCACCCAATGGCAAGGCATGAGCAGCAAAGGCCGAACGTCTGGCCACCACAAAAAATCCGACGAAAGCCGCGACAAAAGCAACGGCGCTGGCGGCAATCCAGGTATTGATCATGAAGCTGGAGAACATGCCTTATACCTCGCAGTGCGGCCAGATGACCGGCTTTGGACGCGCTGACAAGCCCGTCACCTTAGCCACCAGCACCGCCGCCAGATAAAACAGAAACACCAGCGTCACGACAAAAAAGCTCACTGGCCAGGCATTACCGGAAAACCAGTAGTAACTCTCATAGGCCATCCAGATACCACCCCAGACCGCCGTCAAACCAATAGCAATGGCCCAGCATATCGCCTGCGCCGGACGTCGGCTCAGACGAATCGCCGCACCCGCAGGACCAATGAGCAAAGCCGTCGCCAGCACCGCGCCGATGGCCAGGGCGCAGACCGCCACCGCCAGCCCCAGGGCCAGCAGTTGCAGCAAACCGATCCAACGCAGGGAAATACCCCGTGCTGCCGCCAGATCAGGGTCCACCGCCGTCAACATCATCGGCCGGTAGAGCAGACCCACCAGCAAAAACACCCCGGCGGAGGCCATCAACGCAGGACCGATAAGACGCTGCGGAATTGCAAACATGGAGCCAAACATCACCGATACCGCTGCACCCGTAGTGCTGGTAGTCGTCACATCCTGATAGAGAAAGAGCGCCGACAGACCCAATCCCGCCCCCAGAACGATGCCCGTGGCGAGATCGCGCTCCCGCACCTTGCGTACACCAAGAAACTCCATGCCGAAGGCCGCAATCCAGGCCATACCCAGAAAGCCCAGCAAGGGATTGACGCCCAGCAGGAAAGAGGCGGCCCCACCGGCGCTGCTCACGTCGGCCAGGGCATGCCCGGCAAAGGCATTGCCGCGCAATATGGTAAACACGCCGATCACCGCAGAGACCAGCGCTGCGCAAGTCCCCACGATCAGCGCGGTTCGCACCGGTTCGCTAGCGAAGAAACCGGAATTTTCCAAAAACATCCAAAGGTTCCACATGGCGTTAACCAGCCTTTTCCGGATGCGGCACATGCGCTGCCGTGCCCGCCTCGGCATCTTCAGCGGCGACATCGGGTAGCACGAGTATCCGCCGCCCATGCCGCAATACCGTTACCGGGTACCCATAGAGCTTACTCAACACCTCAGGCTGCACCACTTCCTCCACACTGCCGGTGGCGGCCTGCCCCCCCACCAGGTACACCAGACGATCTATAACAGGTAAGAGTGGGTTCATATCATGGGCAGTCACCAGCACGGCAATCTGCCGGGTGCGCGTCAACGTACCAAGCAATGCCACCAGCGCATTGGCGCTGCCGAAATCCAGATTAGCCAAGGGCTCATCGAGAATGAGCAGACGCGGCTGACGCACCAGGGCATGGGCGATAACCGCCCGCTGTTGCTGGCCACCGGAGAGTTCCCCAACCCGCTGATCCGCAAAAGCCTCTGCCCCGACCGCATGCAGCGCTTGATCTACCAAGGCTTTTTTACGACCGGAAAACAGCGGCAGACCAAGACGATGGCCATCCAGCCCCAACTGCACCAAATCTCGGGTCCGCAGGGGGATATCCGCATCAAAAGCGATTTTCTGGGGCACATAGCCGACCAGAGCGCGGCGCTGACTAGCGGGCGCGCCATCAATCAAGGCCTGCCCCGCGCGGATCGGCGTCAGACCCAGCAGACTGCGCAGCAGGGTCGTCTTGCCCGCACCATTCTCACCGATCAGGGCACAGAGCTGGCCGGGATAAAGTTCGAAACTGACGTCCCGCAAAATGCGGCGACCGCCCAAATCCACAGAGAGTCGGGCGACCGAAAGTATTGGATCAGGCATTCCCAATGCCGTATTACTTCAGCACGGTCGTCGAAGTGCCATGCTTCACCGCGTTACGCAGCGCATTCACCTCCGCCAGCATCCAAGACTGATAGCTATAGCCCGTCGGCATGCTTTCATAGACACCGACCACAGGGATATTCGCTGCTTTCGCCTTGCCCAGGAATGATGCTGTCAGCGCGCTGGTCACCTGCTGGTTATAGAGGAACACCTTGACCTGATGCTGCTTAATGAGCTGGTCCTGAATACTCACATCCTGTGGTGCCGGGTCGGTACCGTTCATGATAGCCGCCTGCAGTTTCCACGGCGTTTTGATATCGCAACCCGCAGCCTGCAACAGGTAATCGGCGACGGGCTCCGTCACTGCCGCCGGCGTTCCGCCGAACTGGGCCTTGAAGCTGGCGATTGCCTGATACCAGGGCTTCAGAGAGGCATCAAACTTGCGCACATTGGCCGTAAAATAGGCGGCATGGGCCGGGTCCAGTTCCGTCAGACTCTGGGCAACGGCCTTGGCCACGGCGGGCATCGTGTCCGGCTTGTACCAGAGATGGGGGTTTTGGGTGCTTTTCAGCAGATGGAGCAGGTCCTGAACGACGATCACCTTGCGCTGAGGGCTGGGGTCCGCCGCGAGGATCTTCTCGGCCCAGCCGTCATAGCCGGCGCCGTTACGCACCACAATCTGCGCCGCAGCGATCTCGCGGGCCACGGCAGGACTCGCTTCAAAGGTATGCGGGTCGGTATTGGGGTTGCTCTCGATGGCAGTGACAGTGACATATTCCCCACCAATCTGGCCGATCACATTGGCATATTGATTCTCTATACCCACAGCATGGATGGTCGCCGCAGCGGCTACCGGCGCCATGCCCAGCCCGGCACACAAGACGACCAAAGACAACGGTGTGGTGCGCAGGGCGGGACTCCAGTCGAGCGGGCGGCGGCCGGTCATTGAAAAAATAGAGGCGTTCTTCTTGAATTTAAGCATTTTTGAACCCCCGGAAGCAGCAGTAAAGGGCTATGCGAGATGATCACTATCTTTTTATGCAACTTTGTTGCAATCTAGCGAAAGACCCATTCCATGTCAAGCGCGCATTCAAGAAGACAGGAATAGACTACTCCTCATCCATATACAAATAATGCAGCATCCTTCACTTGGTGCCTCAACAGCCCGGCGTTGGCTTCCCGCAGTAGCAGATCCACAGCCTTGTATATGGAGGTGAATAGCGCATGAATGCGTGGCTCCGGGGCGGAGACCAGTCTGGAGGCCCATTTCCGCCAGCCCATTTATCATAGATTTTTACGGATTACGTTTCATACAAGCCGTGGCGCAGACTGAATCCATGCTCCAAGCTTCCCCTGCCCTGAAGCTTGGAGGTAAGATGAAACGATTGTTCCATCACCTGCGGAAAAACACCTCATGAGCCAAGCCCCCCACTCCACCCTCGATACCAGCACCCTGACCCAGATCGTTGGCGACATGCTCAGCCTTGCCCGCGAGCAGGGCGCCAGTGCGGCGGAGGCTTCCGCCAGCACGGGCAAAGGCTTGTCGGTAACCGTGCGTCTGGGGGAGGTAGAATCCATCGAATACCATCAGGACAAGGGGCTGGGGGTCACCGTCTATCTGGGCCAGTCCAAAGGCAGTGCCTCCACCTCGGACTTTTCCCGCAAGGCCTTGTCAGAGACGGTTTCAGCGGCGCTCACCATTGCCCGGCACACGGCGGCAGACCCTTTTGCCGGGCTCGCCGATCCCGAACTGCTCGCCAAAGACTTTCCGGATCTGGACCTCTATCATCCCTGGTCCATAGATGCTGACACCGCCGCTGATCTGGCACGCCGCTGTGAAGCGGCCGCTCGCGACAGCGATCCGCGCATTCACAATTCCGAAGGCGGCAGCCTCGGCACTGGCGAGGGCACGTCGGTCTATGGCAATAGCCTGGGTTTCATGGGCAACAGCCGTTCCTCACGGCATAGCCTGTCCTGCTCGGTCATTGCCGAAGACAGCAAAGGCGGCATGCAACGGGACTACTGGTACGATGTAGCCCGCGCCGCTGACGCCCTGGCAACACCGGAGGCCATCGGTAAGATAGCCGCTCAACGCGCCCTGCGCCGTCTGGATGCCCGCAAGGTGGCCACCACCAAGGCCCCGGTGCTCTTTGAAAACCAAGTCGCGTCCAGCCTTATCGGCCACCTCGCCAGCGCCATCAGCGGTGGCAGCCTGTATCGCAAAAGCTCCTTTCTGGTGGACAGTCTTGGCAAACAGATATTCCCGGAACACATCCGCATTTATGAAGAACCTTTACGGCGGCGCGGGTTGGGTAGCTGCAGTTTCGATGGCGAGGGGGTCGCCACCCGCAACCGCGACATCATCTCCGGGGGCGTACTGGAAGGCTACATCCTCGACAGTTACAGCGCCCGCAAATTAAACATGAAGACCACGGGTAATGCCGGCGGCGCCCACAATCTCACCTTGCAGCCGGGCAAGGCATCTCTGGATGCACTGCTCCGCCAGATGGGGCGCGGCCTGCTGGTCACCGAGCTTATCGGCTTCGGCATCAACATGGTGACCGGCGATTACTCACGGGGCGCTGCCGGCTTCTGGGTGGAGCACGGGGAGATTCAGTATCCCGTCGAAGAGATCACCATTGCCGGAACCTTACAGGGCATCTTCCAGGGCATGAGCGCCGTGGGCAATGACTTGCTCATTCACGGCAACACCGGCTGCCCCTCCATCCTCATTGACGAGATGATGATTGCCGGCGACTGAGGACGACGGCCAGCAGCAGAAGAATCAGGCTCAACAGCAGATAGGGGAGACTGCCCCAGCGTCCGAAGGGTGTTTCTCCGGCCATCGGCTGTATGGCCCCGTTCAGGGTGCCCATCACAAACTGGGGCAATTGCGAAACCACCCGTCCATGCGGCGAGATCAGGGCAGTAATGCCCGTATTGGTCGCGCGGACATCGGGCTTCTGCTCCTGCAGGGACTGCATGGCCGCCATCTGCAGACTCTGTGCGGCGGCGATGCTGTGACCATACCAGGCATAATCACTGATATTCAAAAGAAAGGTGGCCCCCTCCTTCACGCCCTTGCGCACATCCCGGGAGAAGGACTCTTCATAGCAGATGGTTATACCGGCTTTCTGTCCATCTACAGGCAAGGCATAAGGCCCACGCCCGGCAGAGAAACTTCCCAGTCCCGGTAAAAAATGATGCACCAGCGGCCCGAACAGGCTGGGCATAGGGATGTACTCCCCAAAGGGCACCAGATGCTCTTTCTGATACCAGCGCAAAGGTGCCTTCCCGTCGATTTCCATGGCCGCATTGTAATATTTGTGGCCTGTATCCTCGGGAATACCGATGAGCAGGATTTTATGGTGCATCGCTGACCACTGCTGCAACTGCTCAATCAGACCGGGCAGTTCCGTCTGAAAAATGGGGAAAGCGGTCTCCGGCAGGACGATCAACTGGGTACCGGGCGGTGTCTGTAAAATCAGGTTTACGTAGTGATGCAGGATGGCGCTGACTTTGCCAGCATTCCACTTCTCAGTGATGGGAATATTACCCTGCAGCAAAGTCACCCGCAGCAGTTTGCCTGCGGGATGGGTGAAGGACACCGAAGCCGCCGCCATGGCCACGCCGAAAATCACGAGGAGCGAGGCGACGCCACCCATCAGTACATGACGGGACTGCCGCCGTTGCAGCATATAGACCAGGATGGCCGCCACCCCGGCGGTCGCCAGCCCCACTCCGTACTGCCCCAGCCAGGGCGCAAAACCGCCGAGGGAGGCATGGGTCTGGGTATATCCCGTCGCCAGCCAGGGGAAGCCTGTGAAGAGACGTGCCCGCAGCCATTCCCCAAAAATCCACAATACCGGCAGGGCCAGCAACCGGGCGTTCCCGACAAAAAAGCGGCCGACCAGCCATAAGGCCAGCGCCGCGTAGACGGCGCAACAAGCCGCCAGCAAAGCGACGGCAGCGCCCGCCAATGCCCAGTCCATATTGGCAAAATTATGCAGGGTAATGGCGATCCAGCTCGTTCCCGCCGCAAAGGCCGCAAAACCGAAAACGGCGCCCAGAGCGGCCGCATGGCGCGGGCGCTCCTCTGTGGTCGCCAGCCAAAACAGGCCAAAAAGCAGGACGATGGCCAGCGGCCACAAAGCAAAGGGCGCAAAGGCCAAAGGCCAGGACGCACCCAAAATTAATGCGGCCAGAAGCCGCACGGGAAAGGATGGTTTTCTCAGCGCATCACCCTTCATGCGCTACCCTGGGACGCCGTTTCCGGCAGGGATGCACTGCGCGGCGGCGTCACCCGCAAAATCTGCACCCGTTTACGATCCGCCCGCAATACTTCCAGCCGCAAATCCCCCTCCTCCACGACTTCACCCATACGCGGCACATGCCCCAAGCGCGTCGCCACCCAGCCACCCAGCGTGTCGGCATGGCCATCCGCCAGGTGTGCCACAAAATGTGTGTTAAATTCTTCCAGAGGAATCAGGGCATTCACCAGAAAATCGCCATCCTCGCGCGGCGCGATCATCATATCCTCATCAATATCGTACTCGTCCTCGATTGCACCGACGATGATTTCCAGCACATCCTCGATGGTGATCAGGCCGGCGACACCGCCATACTCATCTACTACCACGGCCATGTGATGTCGACCCGTGCGGAACTCGTAGAGCAAGTGATCCAGGTGCTTACTCTCGGGAATGAAGGTCGCAGGGCGGAGCAATTCCGTCAGCCGCGGCGTCGGAATGTCACCCCGACAGCCTCGCAACAGATCTTTGGCCAGGAGAATGCCGCGCACATCATCGCGGTCATCCCCCACCACCGGAAAGCGCGAGTGCCCCACCTCGGACACCCGGGCAATAATCTCCGGTAAAGGCATATCCAGTTCAATCACTTCCATCTGTGGCCGAGGAATCATCACATCCCGCACCGTAAGCTCGCCCATGCGGAAGATCCCATCCACCATCCGCGCCGCCTCGGCGTCGATGACCTGCCGCTCGCCCGCCTCGCGGACCAGTTCCAGCAGGGTATCCTGATCTTCCACATTGCCGCGCAAGGACTGGGTAAACCGTTCCCACCAGCTCCGTGGTCGTTCCTGGCTACTTCGATCTTCACTCATGCATTTGGTTCAGGTAAGGGTCGGCCACACCCATTTCAGCCAGTAATCGGGTTTCCAGCGCCTCCATCTCCTGCGCCTCGGCAGCCACTTCATGGTCGTAACCGAGGAGGTGGAGGGTACTGTGAATGAGCAGATGACGATAATGGTCACGCAGGCGCTTGCCCTGCTCGGCGGCTTCGCGCATGACCACCGCCGGGGCGATAATGATATCGCCCAGCAGATCACGGCGGAACATCGCCGGCAGCATATCCTGCGGAAAGGACAGACAGTTGGTCGGCTTTGCCTTACCCCGATACCCCGTATTCAGTGCCGCTATTTCCGCATCGTCTACAAATGTCAGGGACAACTCGCGTATCCGGTCATCGGCGGATGCCCGTGCCGAAGGGATGGAGAGCGCTTGCAGAATCGACCGGCGCGCCTCGGCACGAGACGGCAGCGGCAAGGCCGCGACGGCATCATCCACGGCCATGCGCAGATAAAGGCGGCTCATGCCTTTTCTCCAAAACGGTCATAGGCTTCCACAATCCGCGCCACCAGCGGGTGACGCACCACATCGGCACTTTCAAAAAACACCATATCGACACCCGGCATGTTCCCCAGCACATCCATGGCCTGCACCAACCCGGAAAGCTGTCCGCGAGGCAAATCCACCTGAGTCACGTCGCCGGTTACCACGACTTTGGCACCGAAACCCATCCGGGTCAGGAACATTTTCATTTGTTCCGGGGTGGTATTCTGCGCCTCATCAAGGATGATGAAGGCATCGTTGAGGG
>DAIAVG010000046.1 GCA_027445725.1 Acidithiobacillus sp. | reverse complement strand
CGAGTGCCGGCCCGCGCACCGCTGGAGATGCCGACGCAACCCCTGCGCTGCTGGAGCCTGCGCGACGCCCTGAGTTTGCTGGATCAGGCGATTGTTCATGGTGGGGGCGTGGTTCAGCGTGACGGCGTGCTCGCGATGCTTGGGCGTAGCAGTGACGATGCAGTGCTGGGTCTGGTCGAAGCGTTGGTGGACCGGGATGCTGCGCAGGTATTTGCCATACTGGATGATCATCTGGCGCGGGGTATAGATGGCGCCGGCCTGCTCGATTTGGTCATAGAGGGCATGCACCGTCTCAGCTTGGCACAATTTCTTCCGGCTGATCCGGAGGGTGATGGTGCGGAGGTGATCGTGCGCCTGCGCGAGCGGATCAGCCCGCTTACCTTACAGTCCTGGTATTTTTTGCTTCTCTCGGCACGGCGTGACTTTGCGCTTTATCCGGACCATCGTATGGCACTGGAAATGGCTTTTCTGCGGGTGTTGAGTTTTTCCGGACCGGCATCGCCAGACGCGTCGCCTGCGGCCCTTCCGAGCGAAGACAAGCGGTATCCTGTCGAGTCATCGCTCCCGACGCGCGACGGCGCTGCGCCCGAGGC
Organism: Acidithiobacillus sp.; assembly: GCA_027445725.1. The sequence continues at coordinate 8,454 of DAIAVG010000046.1, read as the reverse complement.
GACTTCGCCGGTATCGCACCGTTCAGCACCCTTGTTATCCACCCGTTCGCGGGACGAAGTCCGGGAGCCGCCGTTGAAGGTGACCACGGTCCTGCCGGAGAGGCCGGCCGACGCCGCACTTTCGACGGACTGGCGCGACGTGGTGGAGGCGCTGGCAGTGTCGCCCATAATTGCTGAGTACCTGCGCTATGGACAGGCCTTGCGCTGCAATTCAGAGGCTGTGGAATTGGCCGTGGAGCCCAATTATTTGCCATTCCTCGTCAAGGCCGAGGCCCGCAGGGCGTTACATCAGGCGCTTACTGCGTATTTTGGCCGGGAGCCGCGTCTGAGCATCGTACCCCTTACCAAAGAGGCCGGAGTGGGGAGCCTGGTGCAGGAAGAGAAAGCGCGCGCGGCATCCCGGCAGGCCGAGGCCGAGGCACGCGTCGCCGCGGATCCGCACATAGGCGCATTCCTGGAAGTTTTGGATGCCCGTGTGGAATCCATTGAAATTATGGCACCCGCCGCAAAGGGCGGTGCCGTTAGCTCACAGTGAAAAGTAAACAGGGAGGTAATGAAAGATGAAGGGCGGACTGGGAAATATCATGAAGCAGGCGCAGCAGCTCCAGGAGCGGTTGCAAAAGACGCAGGAAGCGCTTGCCCAGGTAGAGGTGCAGGGCCATGCGGGCGGTAATCTGGTGGAAGTCACTATGACCTGCCGACATGACGTACGGCGGGTTCGCATTGATCCCTCTCTGCTTGCCGATGGCGATCAGGAAATGCTCGAGGATCTCTTGGCTGCAGCCATTAATGACGCCGTGCGCAATGCCGAGAAGGTCAGCGCGGAGCGAATGTCGGAAGTGACCGGTGGCATGAATATTCCGGGCATGAGCCTGCCTTTTTAGGCACTTATGGCAGACGTTCCGAGTATGGATGCCCTGGTGGCGCTGCTCCGCCGCCTGCCGGGTATTGGTCCGCGTTCGGCGCAACGGATCAGCTATGAGTTGCTGGTGCGCAAGCGCGATCTCATGCCGCAACTGGCCGCGGCCTTGCAGCAGGCCCATGCCGTGGTCCGTTTTTGTAAGCGCTGCAATAACCTGAGCGAAGCGCCATTGTGTGCCGTCTGTCGTTCCGAACACCGGGACCGTTCCGTTTTGTGTGTCGTGGAATCGCCTGCTGATCTGCGCGCTATCGAAGATACGGGTGCCTTCGTCGGCGAGTTCTTTGTGTTGATGGGGCATTTGTCGCCCTTGGACGGTATCGGTCCCGAAGCCCTGCATATTGATCGCTTCAGTGCGCGTTTGGGTGAAGCAGACTTGCGGGAAGTGATTTTTGCGACCAATCCCACCCTGGAAGGGGAGGCCACGGCCCAGTTTCTCGCGGGGCTGGTTCCTGACGGTATCACGATCAGCCGTATTGCACGCGGGGTACCGGTGGGTGGCGAGTTGGAATATGTTGACCGTAGCACCCTCGGGCGTGCGTTGCACGGTCGACGCTTGCTTGATGACTAAGCGCTTACCCATTATTCGTAAATATAAAAAGCAATTAAATTTTGAGAGGAAGCAGCGATCATGACAGCCACAGGAGCCACGCCTCCAGGCGGAAATGTGTTTTTTTTGCTGATGGGCGCCGTTCTGGTGTTTGCTATGCACGGCGGATTTGCCTTTCTGGAACTGGGTACGGTACGCCGTCGCAGCCAGGTGAATGCACTGGTCAAAATTCTCAGTGATTTTGGTATATCCACCATCGTTTATTTTTTTGTGGGTTATCATATCGCCTATGGCATCAGCTTTTTCGGTGATGTGAAGACGCTGACTACGGGTAATCACGGTTTTGAGATGGTGCGCTTTTTTTTCCTGCTCACCTTCGCCGCTGCGGTGCCGGCTATTATTTCCGGTGGTATCGCCGAACGGGCGCGGTTTTATCCTCAATTGCTGGCAACGGCCTTTCTGGTGGGGCTGGTTTATCCCTTTTACGAAGGCATCGTCTGGAATGACCATTATGGCATTCAGGCCTGGCTTGCCAGCACCTTTGGCGCGCCTTTTCACGATTTCGCGGGCTCGGTGGTGGTGCACGCCATGGGTGGATGGATGGCGCTGATGGCGGTCTGGCTGCTGGGTTCACGCAAAGGGCGTTACGGGAAAGATGGTGCAGTGCATGCCATGCCGCCGTCCAATATTCCCTTTTTGGCGCTCGGTTCCTGGATTCTGATTATCGGCTGGTTTGGCTTTAACGTGATGAGTGCGCAGCAACTTGCGGCTGTGCAAGGTCTGGTGGCGCTCAATTCGCTTATGGCGCTGGTGGGCGGCATGCTGGCGGCACTGGCGGTAGGGAAGGGTGATCCGGGCTTCGTACACAATGGCGCTCTCGCGGGTCTGGTCGCGATCTGCGCCGGTTCCGATGTGGTGCAACCCATTGGTGCCTTGGCCATCGGCGCTGTTGCCGGCATTATTTTTGTCTACCTCTTCACTTTTGTGCAGCATCGCCTGCGTCTGGATGATGTGCTGGGCGTCTGGCCGCTCCATGGTGTTTGCGGTGTGTGGGGTGGATTGGCCGTCGGTATTTTCGGACATCGATTCCTCGGCGGCGCCGGCGGAGTCAGTTTCTGGTCCCAGTTGCTGGGCACCTCGCTGGGCGTGCTGATCGCCCTGGCGGGCAGCGCCATTGTCTACGGCAGCATCAAGTACTTTATCGGGATTCGTCTGGATCCCGAGGCGGAGTATGCGGGGGCGGATTTGAGCTTGCACCATGTCAGCGCGTATCCTGAAGAGGATATTGAGAGGGCGTGACCATGAATGAAGCCTTTGTTGCCCTGAGCTGGCGGACGGTCCCGGCCTTGCCGGCACGCAGTCCGCAGGCGCACAAGGGGAGCTTCGGGCACGTTTTCACGGTAGGCGGAGGGCCGGGCATGGGCGGGGCGCTGGCGCTGGCCTGCGCCGCCGCCTATCGGGTGGGTGCCGGACTGGTGACGGCCGTCGGGCATCCTTCGGCCATCCCTTATCTGGCGGCACATCTGCCCGAAGCTACTTGGCGGGACTGGCCTGCGCGTTTCGGAGATTTGCCGGATCAAGCCGTCCTGGCCGTTGGCCCGGGCTTGGGTCAGGGTCCGGCCGCCCATGATCTTTTGCTGGAGATCGGTACGCTGTCCTGTCCCCAGGTCTGGGACGCCGATGCCCTGAACATTCTGGCGCGTTTTGGTCCGGAACTGTTGGCCGCCGATGCGGTTCGTCTGTTTACCCCACATCCCGGGGAGGCTGCGCGCCTGTTAGGGGTGACGGTCGCCGCCGTCCAGGCCGATCGTGCCGCGGCCATCTGCCGATTGCAGGCCCACTATGGCGGACATTGGGTGCTCAAGGGCCACCATAGTCTGTTACTGGGTAGTGGCGGTCATTGGCTTTGTCCACTGGGCAATCCCGGTATGGCGACGGGCGGCAGCGGGGATGTCCTCACCGGTATCCTCGCGGGTCTGCTCGCCCAAGATTTGGAAGCAGACAAGGCCTTGTCCCTCGGCGTGTGTCTGCACGCCCGCGCGGGTGACCTCGCTGCCGCGCAGATGGGCGAGGCCAGCCTGCTGGCCAGGGATATCCTGGCGGCAGTGCCCCGCGCATTACAGGAGTTAACGCAAAATCATGACGGAAACTGAAGTATTGCGGGAGTGGGATCGCCGTTATTTCTGGCATCCCTTCACCCAGATGCAGTGTTATGGGGACGATGATCCGTGGATCATCGAGCGTGCCGAAGGCAATTACGTGTACGATACGGAAGGCCATCGCTGTCTGGACGCCATTGCCAGCCTGTGGTGCAATATCCACGGCCATCGCCATCCCCGACTGGACGCCGCTCTGGTCGAGCAGATCGGTAAAGTCGCGCACAGCACGGCGCTTGGCGCGAGCCATCCCCCGGCTATTCACCTCGCCAGGGCACTGGTGGAAATTACTCCGGCCTCCCTGCAACATTGTTTCTTTTCGGAGGATGGCTCGGAAGCGGTCGAAGTTGCCATCAAAATGGCGGCTCAATACTGGTGTAATCTGGGTCGCCCCGAAAAACACCTCTTCCTGACTCTGGACAACGCCTATCATGGTGACACCGTGGGCGCTGTTTCGGTGGGTGGTTTCCCCTTGTTTCATGAGGTATACGGCCATCTCCTGTTCCCGACTTTGCGCTTGCCGAGCCCTTATGTAGTGCAGTGGGAAGACTGCGAGGGAGATCCGGAGCAGGCAACAGCCGCATGGCTGGCGGCGCTGGAATCTATACTGCAAAGCCAGGGTCATGAAATTGCCGCCCTGATCCTGGAGGGCGGGGTGCAGGGTGCCGCAGGCATATTGCCTTTCCCTCCCGGCATACTGGCGGGTGCGCAACGTCTGTGCCGGGCCTATGAGGTCTTGCTGATCATTGATGAGGTCGCGACCGGCTTTGGCCGCAGCGGCAAGCTTTTTTCCTGTGAATGGGAGTCTGTCGAACCAGACTTGCTGGCCTTGGGTAAGGGACTGAGCGGTGGTTACTTGCCGGTGGCCGCGACCCTCGCCGCAGAACATGTTTATGCCGCCTTCCTTGCGCCTTTCGGGGAAGCCCGGCAGTTTTACTACGGGCACACCTACACCGCCAATCCTCTGGCCTGTGCGGTAGCGCTGGAGAACCTGGCCCTCTTTGCGGAAGGCGGTGTGCTGGCTGCTTTGCCCGAGAAAATCGCCCAGTTACGGGCCGGGCTGCAGCGTTTTCACGGCCAGTCGTGGGCAGGGGAGGTCCGCCAGTTCGGTTTGATGGCCGCCATTGCCTTGCGCGACCCCAGGACGAATGCGCCTTATCCCTACGGAGATCGCGTCGAATACGCGGTGTGCCGGCGGGCACGGGAAATGGGCGTTTACAGCCGCCCTCTCGGCGATCTCCTCACCATAGTCCCGCCGCTGTCGGTGACAGCAGCGGAAATAGACACTATCCTCAACGTATTATATGACGCCATGGCGGAAGGACGATCCTGATGAAAACGGCCCAAGATATCATGACCCGCGAGGTCGTTACGGTGCTGGCCGACGACCCGGTCGATAAAGTGGGTGATGTGCTCCTCAGTTCCGGGCATCATAGCCTGCCGGTGGTAAATGGTGATGGTCATCTGGTCGGAATGATCGGTGAACGGGATCTGATTGATGCGCACCGCAAGGTGCATCTGCCGACCATGCTCACTATTCTTGATGGTCTGATTCCACTGGGCGGTATGCATGAATACGAGGAAGAGCTGCGCAAAGTCACGGCGGTGACTGCCAGTCAGTTGGCCAGCTCCCACGTCATTACCGCAGCCCCCGATGAGGATACGGACGCGGTCGCCGAGAAACTCCTGCGGAAAGACGTGCATGCAGTGCCGGTGGTCGACAGCCAGGGCCAGCTCTTGGGTATCATCAGCCGTTCGGACATTCTCCAGCATCTGCTGAAGCCCTGAACCGGGTATCTGATGCACTGGGATTTCGCAGATGCTGAAGCCTGCCGGGACTGGGGGCGACAGTTTGCCCTGCGCATTCATATCCCTGCGGTTATTTATCTTGAGGGTGATCTGGGGGTCGGTAAAACCACTCTGGCCCAGGCCATCTTAAAGGCGCTGGGCGTTACCCAGAACATTAAAAGCCCGACCTATACCCTGATGGAACAGTATCCGACCCGCATCGGACCCGCTCTGCATCTTGATTTGTATCGTCTGCAAGAGCCGGAGGAGCTGGAATTTATCGGTATCCGCGATTATCTGACAGAACCGGCCCTGTGGCTGGTGGAATGGCCGGAGCGGGGTGCGGGTTTCCTGCCCCCTGCCGATTTGTCACTCACCCTCCGTATTCTGGACAACGGCAGTCACCGTCTGGAGTGGCAGGGACATCAGCCCCGTACTTTGCGCTGGGCCAAGTCCTTGCCATCCCTGTCTATAGGGAGGGATGGCGATGGCGGTTGATCGGATGCCCCGCGTTCATCGCCTGGATGCAGTGCTGGCCAATCAGATTGCCGCAGGGGAAGTCGTCGAACGTCCTGCTTCCATCCTGAAAGAGCTTCTGGAAAACAGTCTGGATGCCGGCGCGACGCGGATTACCATTCATCTGGAAGGCGGCGGGATGGATCTGCTCAGCGTAGAAGATGACGGCGTTGGCATCCTCCCAGAAGACCTGGCTCTGGCTTTGGAGCGCCATGCGACCAGTAAAGTGGCCACCTGGGAAGACCTCCAGGCGATCCAGACCATGGGTTTCCGCGGTGAGGCCTTGCCAGCGATTGCTTCCGTCTCGCGCCTGGAACTCCTCTCGCGGGCGCGCAGCCAGAATCAGGCGGCACGGTTGCAGGTAACGGGGGGCATGGCTGCCGCCCCGGAGCCCGCAGCCAGGGCACCAGGAACCACGGTGCGTGTGGCTGATCTCTTTTTTAACGTGCCAGCACGGCGTAAGTTTCTGCGCAGTCCGGCCGCCGAGTTGTCGCGCAATCAAAAGGTGCTGCGCCAGATCGCTTTGGCCAATTTCCCGGTGGCTTTTCAGCTCACCCAGAATGGTCGTTCTCTTGTGCAATTTCCGGCGGCTATGGATGCAGAAAGTCGGGCAGCGCGAGTGGCCACCATATTGGGAGAAGGTTTTCTCGCCAACGCCCTGTATATCGAACAGGAAGATCGGGGCTTGTCTCTCAGCGGCTGGGTGGGCCTGCCCACCTACAACCGCGCCCGTGGTGACGAGCAGTACTTTTTCGTCAATGGGCGCCCGGTTCGTGATCCAGTGATTAACCATGCCCTGCGTGCTGCCTATAATGACGTGCTGTTTCAGGACCGCCACCCGCTTTATGTGCTCTATCTGGCTTTGCCGCCAGAGCGGGTAGACGTCAACGTACATCCCGCCAAGGCGGAGGTACGCTTTCGCGACAGCCGCGAGATACACGATTTTCTCTTTCATACCCTGCGGCGGGTGATTGCGGAGCAGGGCGGAGAGCGACTGCACGTCACTATACCGGTTCAGCCTTTGTCCAGACCGTCGGCACCTGCACAAAGTCCGGCGCCCGCCACCTACCCGACCCAGCGGCCGCTGAGCGCCGTGCGGGATGGGGCAGGCGCCTACTGGGAACGTCTGGTGGCTACCGCAACGTCCCCTGTGCCTACCGCAGAGGTGCGGGTTGCCGGGTCTGAGGAGTTGGCGCCCGATTACCCCCTTGGCCAAGCTGTGGCACAGATTCACGCACGTTTCATCCTCGCCCAAAACAGTGAAGGCATGATCCTTGTCGATCAGCATGCCGCTCACGAGCGCATCCTCTACGAGAAGATGAAGATCGCATCACAAGAAAATGATAAACAGGCATTTATCATTCCGGAATATGTGCATCTAACAGCTGCACAAATGACGCGCTTCGACGAACGACAGGCCGAGCTGCAAGCCGTCGGGCTGGAAATCAGCGTCGCGGGACCCGGCACCCTGGCCATTCATGCGGCCCCCAAAGCCGTCGCCGCCGCCACCTATGGGCAGATTGTCGCCGATATTCTTGCGGAAGAGCCCGCCTGGGTCGAGGGAGACGGTGACGCCGTCCTCGCCGACATAGCCTGCCGTGCCGCCATTAAGACGAGCCGCCGCCTCAACCTCGAAGAGATGAACAGCCTGTTGCGCCAATTGGAGGCCACCCCGCGTTTCGGGCAGTGCAATCACGGTCGGCCGACGGTAGTGCATTTTTCCCTGGCCGATCTCGACCGGCTCTTTCTCCGCGGGCGATGATTCCCGCCATTTTTCTGATGGGTCCGACGGCCAGCGGCAAGACCGAACTGGCCCTGAGTCTTGCGGATGCGCTGCCCGTGGACATTATCAGCGTCGACTCGTTGCTGGTATATCGTCATTTCGATATCGGCAGTGCCAAACCCGGCCTCGCCCTGCGCCAGCAATATCCCCACGCGCTGGTCGATATCCGGGAGCCCGACGAGCCTTATTCGGCGGGCCTGTTTCGGGAAGATGCCCTGCGCTGCATTGCGCTGGCGCGGGAACGCGGTCGCATCCCTCTGCTGGTCGGCGGCACGGGCCTGTATTTTCGCGCGCTGGAGCGCGGTATTGATATGTTACCCCCCGCCGATCCCGCCTTGCGCCAGAGTCTGATGGCGGCAGCAGAGACGGCGGGATGGCCCGCACTACACCAGCACCTCGCGACCCTGGATCCGGAAACCGCTGCGGGTATCGCCCCTCATGATCAGCAACGCATTCAGCGCGCGCTGGAAATGATTCTGAGCTCTGGCGCCCCGATCAGCGCTCATCGCCATTGGCAGGGAGAGTTCCCCGGTCCGCTCTATAAGATCATCCTGCGTCCGCCAAGAAGCTGGCTACATCAGCGTATCACGCAGCGCTTTGACGTCATGCTGAACGCGGGATTTCTGGACGAAATTGCCGACCTGCGCGCGCGTCACTACGCGCTGGAGTTACCCGCCATGCGCGCCGTGGGTTACCGCCAATATTTCGCCTGGCATGACGGCCTCTGCAGCGCCGCAGAGGC
>DAIAVG010000045.1 GCA_027445725.1 Acidithiobacillus sp. | reverse complement strand
GATAGGCGCCGTTGTTATTGGCAGCCAGCTCGCAGGACCACACAACAATAGTGCCGCAAACGCGGCATTGAAGAAGGCCATGGCCACCAACAGCCAGGTCTATGTTGAGCATCCTACTTCGCAAACGCCTGCGGAAATGGAAGCGCGAATAGACCATCTGGAAGATCAGATGAAGAAGCTCGTCAAAATCACGGCGGCTGAAAGCGGGATGACGAAAAATCAGGAAAAGGACCTTTCCGGGCATATCAGCAAAACCCTGCTCGCCAAGCTGAAGGCGGAGCACCAGTCCGTGCCTGGGGCAGCGCCCAGCCCGCAGATGCAGCAGTTGGAAAGCAGCATTTCCGCGCTGCAGAATCAAATCGCCACGATGAGATCCCAACCCATACAGCAACAGCACTACACGCCGCCGCAGACCTGGGTACCGGCATCAAGCCCGGTAGTTTTGGGACAGTTGCCGCAAACGCCAAGTGGAATACCGTCAAGCAATGTGCCTACGGCACAGGGCGGAATCCCTGCGGCTCCGACAACCCCTGCGCATCTGGATACCGTCAATCTAAAGCATCCGCACAAGCTCTCCACAGTGATGAATGCCGTGACGGTGAAGAGCAAAAAGGGCATCTATCTGCCCGCCGGCACCATTTTGACAGGCGTACTGGTTAATGGGTTGCAGGCGGGTACAGGGCCACAAGCGAAAACCAATCCGCAGATCGTCGATATTCGTGTCAAGAAACGGGCCATTTTGCCCAATGGATTACGCGCCAATCTCGAAAACTGCATGGCGATTGCCAGCGGATACGGCAGTATCGGCAATCAAAAAGTGTACATGCGAACCAATATGCTTTCGTGCGTCGCACGCGGAGGCAAGGTCATCTCGGCGCCCATCCATGCGTATATCGTGGGATCCGACGGGCTGGTAGGCGTGTCCGGGAAAGTCGTATCGCATCAGGGACCGGCGATGATCAAGTCCTTTATCGCCGGCATCTTCTCGGGGCTCGGCAATGCGGTGCAGCCCATGGGTGTCCAGGGCCTCAATCTCAACCCGGCATCTGGCAGTACCCAGGGATTCCAGATGCCCTCTCCAAGCTACATCGGTGCAGAAGCCGCGGGCGGCGGGGTATCCACGGCGGCGGGCCAGATCTCCAAGTTTTACCTGAATGAAGCCGAGTCCATGTTGCCGACGATCCAGGTCAATCCGGGCGTGTCAGTCAGCATGATTCTGGAGACGGGCGTGCGGGTGCATACCGACGGTGAGAGCAAAGCGCAGATTCAAGAGGCCCAACTGCAGTCGGCACAGTCATTGAACAACAGTCCGATGGCGCCAGGCGGGATGCAAAGCCCCTACGGAGAAACATCGCCCTACGCGGGATCTGGCCAGTCTCCCGCCGTGGCGTCCGCTTTCCCCAACCAGGGTCAGTACAACAACACACCGGAAGCCCAGACCCGTCAGGAGTACGCCCAGCCATGATGAACCGCTATCTCTCCATTCCCGTTACGCTGGCGGTCGTCGTCCTCAGCGGATGCGCGGCCAGTCATCCGTGTATCCACGGAAAGGGCGGGGTCTGCGTCGGTCCTCGTGAAGTGTGGGGCATCACGCGGCACCGGGACCAGGTGAATCCAGACAAGAGCACCATCAAGGAACAGGCCCTTGCGCGAAAGCTCTTGCGGACAGCGCCCGGCAAAAACGATGTTCTACCTTCTCTTCACCCGACAACCGCCGCTTCTGGAACCACGGTGGCCGGTGGCGGCACAAGCCAGTCTCAGGCGACAGCATCGGATTCAGGCAGCACCGGGACTGCACCCCTGATGGCCCCTCTACATTACCCCAGGCCGCTGATTTCGCAGCCCAAGGTCTTGCGGGTGTGGGTCGCACCCTACCATGGACCGGAGGGCAATCTGCATTTTCCGGGGATGGTGTACTCCATCATCACGCCGCAGACGTGGACTTTGGGAAACGGGTCCGCCCATACCCAGGTTCCGGTGCCGGCAAGCTGATGGGTTTTCAATGAATGTTTCTCTCTTGATCAAGGAGTCTGATATGACAGCAGCAGTAATGAGTAAGGCGGCCAACGGGTACGATCAGATGATCACCCGTCTTGACCAGATGTTGAGCAGCAAGAAGGCACTCATGACGGCGGCCCTGTTGCTCGTCGCCGTGATGATGATGGCGATTCAGGCGCACGCCGGTACGGGTGGTACGTCCTTCGCAGCAGTAGCCACCAAGATCGAAGGCTGGGCGCAGGGTGATCTGGGTCTGGCCATCGTCGCGGGTGGCCTGATTTTTGGTGTGGCTACTATGGTTTTCACGGGTAAGGGTACCGTGCTGGCCGTCGTGGTTGGCGGTGCCGTGGCGCTGTACTACGGTATCCCGGTCCTTATCAAGATCTTTGCGGCTACTGCGGGCACGATCATCAGTCACACGCTGATCCTGCATGGCGTTGCCTGATGGTTAAACGGTCCATGCGGACCCTGGCCGGCGGATTGGCCGCCGGCCTGTTTCTCGCAGCGCCCGCCTGGGCGTTCGCCGGAACCGTGCCGCACGCATTCCAGGCAGGCGCCAAAACCATCATGGCGATGAGCCACGGTCAGGCCATTATTCTTAAAACATTCCCCACAAAAGCGGGGCTGAATGGATACACCGTGCAGGTGTCTCCGGGTCACGCGCTGATCATGTACAGCACGAAAAACGGCAAGTATGTGTTCATGGGCGGGCTGTTTACCGCCAGCGGAACCAACGAGTCCGTGCGCTATGCCCAGAAATATCTGCCCGCCGCTGATAAACCGCGAGTGATCAGCCCGGTGGACGTGGGCACAACGGTCCAAAAAACCACCAATTTCCTCATTGGAAAAGCGGACGCACCCAAGCAAGTCTGGATGGTGGCGGACCCGAACTGCATCTTCTGCCACCTGGCTTGGGATCACCTGAAATCCTATGTGGATAACGGATCACTGGCCATCCATCTGATACCCGTTGGCTTCCTGAAGCCGAGCAGTCTGCCCAAAGCGGCAACCATCATCGCGTCCACAAGTCCGGAGAAAGAGTGGCGTTTCGACGAAACTCACTTTAACAGTCAGGAAGAAGAAGGCGGCATCGTGCCCAAGGCGCAGGTATCCGCAGAGGACACTCGCTCCATCCAGGCGAACAACCGCTGGATGAACGCGCACGGTATCCATGGCACTCCGGCTCTGATCTACAAGAATCCACAAGGGAAGTGGCAGGTGACGCCCGGAATGCCCAGAAACACCGCAGCCTTCATCCAGGATGTTGGCTGATGGCCGTCGTCGCCAAGGCATTCATCTCGACCAATGACCGTGACAAGGCGCTCACGGCCACTATGAACGAGCTATTTGAAACGGCGGCGCGAAAGAGATGGTCAGATCTGCATTTTGAGAGCCTGGAGGATGGCAGCACGGAAATTCGGATAAGAATCCGTGGACGACTCAGTGTGGTGGCCGTCATCTCCCCAGGTGAGGCAAACCTGCTCGTTAATAAATTGCGGTATCGGGCTAATCTCGATGTCGCCGACACCCGGCACGAACAGGATGGCCGATTTGTGCAAGAGTTCGAGGGCCGTCGCATCGACATCCGCCTGAACATCGTGCCGACCAACTTTGGGTATTCAGCAGTGGTCCGGTTGCTGGATTCAGCCAACGCGGGTTTACCCATAGAAAAACTGTTTATGCCGTCCGGTGTGGAAGATGCCTTCCGCTGGGCACTCAGTCAGCGCGAGGGCCTCATCCTCGCCGCAGGACCGACCGGATCCGGTAAAACGACGACGCTGTACTCCGGCATGAATGCACTCAACACGCCGGACGTGAAGATCGTTACGGCAGAGGATCCCGTGGAATACACCCTGCATCGTGTTCAGCAGATTCCAGTTGGACCTGGCACGGGCCGGACCTTTGCATCGGCGCTTCGCGCCATGCTGCGCCAGGATCCTGACAAGATTCTGGTCGGCGAAATCCGGGACGAAGAAACGGGAGCCATCGCCATGCGAGCCGGTATGACCGGCCACCTGGTCATGGCCAGCCTGCACGCCAATTCAGGGACGGAAAGCTATTTCCGGCTGGAAGACCTCAAGATACCCAAGCACATCATCGCCGCATCGGTAAAACTCTTCCTGGCGCAGCGCGTGATCGCCACTGTCTGCCCACATTGCAAGGCCGCTTCCGAAGTGCTCAATCCAGAGGTCTTTACGGGCAGCTGCGTTGCCGTACCGGATCAGGAATGGATTGGGAAAGGCTGCGAGGATTGTATCGGTACGGGGTATGCGGATCGTCGGGCCATCTTCGAGGCCATCAAAATGACCAAGTCCTATCGGGCGGCATTGGGAGATCAGGAGGCCATGGAGGCCGCAGCCCGCCTGCAGTCCCAATATGCGACGCTGCAAACCGCCGGCTGCAATTTGATCGTGGCTGGAGTCACGAACAGCCTGGAGATCACCAGGGCATTATCAGAGGGGCTCGCTGCATGACACGGATGGTGCAAGTTGCCGCCATTGTGGCCGGAATCATCATAGGAGTCAGCAGTCCGGCGATTCGCGCCCAAGGATTGAACGACCTTGGCGGCATGACGGACGGCACACACCAGTTCAAACCCTATCGCCGGATCCACCTGGGACCGGAATACCGCGACACCATCATCGAAGCCATGGTCTATGAATGCCCGTTTTGCCGGGCACTCAATAACCAGACGCTGCGCTGGGCCGACACTTTGCCATCCAGCATTCACTTCGAGCAGATGCCGGCGGCGGTCGGCAAGCCGTGGATCTCCATGGCGCAGAGCTATTTTGCGGTGGCCGCCATTGATCCCGGAATCCTGCCACGATTCGATAGCGAGGCCTTTCATTTGGTACAGGATGATCACGACTCCTACTCGGATCCCAGAACCTATGCGCTGGCGGCAGAGAGAATCGGCGTGCGGCCCGCCGATTATCTGGCGGCCATGCGCTACAAACCCATCCAGCAGCTCGTGTTGCAGGATATTCGCGTCATGGGCAAAGCCGGGATACGCCAGACGCCCTCTCTCATCATCTGCGGTCGCTATGTGATCACACCGGGCAGCGTGCAGGGGAATTACAGCCTCTACTTCCAGCTTGCCAACGCCCTGGCATCGCATTGCATTTCCGAAAACCATCTGGAGGGTCAAACCCCGTGAGCACATTAAACGATCAGCTTTACCGGATCATCCAACGGCGTCGCCTGGAGACGCTTTTCCCCTGGTATGCCTGGGATCCCGAAAGGAAGCTCATCTTCATGAATCGGGGGTATGTGGGGACCACTATGGCCTGCAACCTGCTGTCCGGCGCGGATGATTCGCTCATGGACGAACTGGGGGCCGCGTTGTCCATCAATCTGCCCGCCGGCACGTTTATCCAGATCGTCAACTGGAACGTGCCAGATGTCACCAACATTATCTTCGATTACAAAAGCGCCCGTGATGACATCTTTTCCGATCCGGGCCTCACCATGGCGCAGAAGAAGCTGCTGGACGGGTTTACCGACAATATTGCCGGGTTTATGACCGGGATGGAGAAGAACGGCAAAGCCTTCAAGGATTCGGGGGTACCGCTCACCCAGAGCATGGTGCTTATCTCGATCAAGGTGCCCACAGCGGAGATTCCGAGTGACGAGCATATCAAGCTGGCCGACGAACAGATCAGCGCCTTTCAGTCCAGCCTCAACACCTTTAATCCTCAGCGACTGAGCCGGGAGGCCACACTCTCCATCTGGCGTCGATTCTTCAATATCCAGGGCGAATGGGAATACGACGCTGACGATACCACCTTGCTGCGAGACCAAATCCTCGGTCCCGGCGACGGCATAAAAGACGGCGGCGGCATGTTCACGATCTCGCATGGAAACGATAAGGAAGACGTGATCTCCGTGCTTTCCATCAAAGGGTTTTCGCGCCCGGTGAACGTCTTTTCGACGGATTTTCTGATGGGTGATCCGCTGGGACAAAAAACCCAGCTTATCCGTCCGGCTGCGTTAGTCTGGACCATACACATACCGGACCAGGTCAAAAAGCGCAGACAGGTCACGGCCAAGAGTCTGGCGATTAACTGGCAGGCTTTCGGACGCATGGTGAAGTGGGTGCCACGCATTGCCCTGAAAAAAGAAGGCACCGACTATCTGGTCCATGCTCTGAACCATGGTGAACATGCGCTGGAAATGGCGTTTACCGCCATTCTTTGGGGTCGGAACATCAAAGAAGCGAAACAGGCTGCCAGCAACTTCACCAGCCATGCCGGTAAAGCGGGATTCACCATGCTGCCCGACAAATATCTGTCCCTGCCCATGTTTCTGAACGCCTTACCCCTGTTCCCGGACACCGAAAGCATGGGTATGACGCACCGGCTCAAATCGGTGGCCACGAGTCATGCCACTGCCGCAGCGCCCATTCTCGTGGACTGGACCGGCAATGCTGGCGAGGGCCGGATGACCACACGCGGAGCCGGCACGATTTTCATAAGCCGGCGCGGGCACGTCATGCTCTTGGATCTCTATTCCTCTCAGTCCGGTCAAAACTTCGTCCTGGCCGGCATGACCCGATCGGGCAAGACCGTCACCGGGCAACAGATCATTATGGATCAGCTTGCCCTGGGTGCCCAGGTCTGGGTCATCGAAATCGGCAGAGGATTCGAGAAGCTCTGCAAGCTCTTCGGCGGAGATCATATCGACGTGCGGCCCGATATGGACATCGGCCTGAATCCTTTTTCCAGTGTGGAAACGCTGGATGATGAATTGGAGGAACTGGTCGGGATCATCGGCACCATGATCTCGCCGAGTGGCGATCTGAGTGATTACGATATGGCTACCATCGGCATCGCCATTCGCGCCGTTTACGGGGCCAATGGGACTAACGCCACACCTACCCACGTCGCGCAATATCTCGCAGCACAGGATCACAAGCCGCGTGCCATCGAAATGTCGGAGATGATGCACGAGTTCACCGAACACGGGGCTTACGGACATTGGTTCAATAAGCCCATGAACGTCGATCTCACGGGGCGGTTCGTCAACCTCGAACTCATCGAGCTGTCAAAGCGTAAGCATCTTATGATGGTCGTTCTGATGCAGATGATGTTCGCCATCGCCCGCCAAATCTCCGCAGACAAAGATCCAACTGATGTGCGTCGGCGGATCCTCTTCGTCGATGAGGCCAGTGTGCTCCTCAAAATACCGACAGCAGCCCATTTCCTCGAAGGGCTGGCCCGGCGAGTGGCCAAGCATCGCGGCGCACTCGGTATCGGTATCCAGGGACTTTCGGATTTGTACGCCAATGAACAAACCAGAACCATCGCGGCACAAACAGCGCACTTTATCGTCATGAAGCAGAAGGGCGACACGATCAAGCAGCTCGAAAAAAACGAGCAGTTCGACATCGGCAGCTACGGGCTATCCCAGATGCGGACGGTACGTAAAACCGGAGAGTACGCAGAGGCATTCATCTACAGCGATGGTGCCATGGGAGTGGGGCGATTGAAGCTCGATCCCTACCGGCGTGTGCTCTTTTCAACGGAAGGCCCGGAAAAAGAGGAGGTCCTGGCGGATATGCGGGCGGGCATGGATCCCGACTCGGCTATCCGCAAGTTTATGGCAACTCATCCGGGCTACATCGAAGCACAGGAGCAGGCCCCGGAAGAAGAAGAGGAAGAAGACACGGACGACCACGATCCGCCGGATTATCTGCAATCCATTGTGGATGCGGAAGCCGCAGCGGACGCGGCTTTGGCTGCAAAGGAAGCCCTTGGTAAAAAAACCATGAAGGAGGTCGCGTGAGCACTGAGATTACGACAACCGACGATACGCCTTCGACACCTGCGACTGAAACAGCGGCTCCACAGCCAGCCCGTCCCCAGAAACGCGGCTTTTGGCCACGGTTCGGGTACCCGGTCATGGTGGTTATCGGGATTCTGGGCGCGGGGGCCGCATCTTTTCTGGTGCAGGCCAACTGGGGATACTTCTGGGGGCATAGCGGCACGAGTGTCACCGCACCAGGGCCGGTGAAAGTCAAAGTCGTCTATATCGACTCGGGCAAGATCATGTCGGACGTGATCAAAAACGTCACCGTCAACGGTGGCGGTGTATCGCACCGGCGGGCTGCGGAAATCGGCCTTGCCGTAGGCCAAACCATACAGGGTATTGCCAATGCCTATGCCGCCAAAGGGGATCTTGTCCTATCCCAAAACGTACTGGCCGCACCCGCCAGCAATAACCTCACGGCCATGGCGGAGGAAGAAGTCATGGGGCGTGTAAACGCCATCCTGCAAGGGCCAGCGGCGCCCGCCAGCGGTGCCCATGACTAACAGCCCGCACAAACTCGGCATTCGCGCAAAGATGACGCTGATCTTTGGCCTGGCTGCTATTGCGTTGGCATTGAGCCCCTTTTTACGCCCGGCGCTGGCCGCACATTACAGCCTGACCATCGACCCACAGTATCAGTCCTGCCTGCCCTGGACCAGCTTCTTCGTCCGCTATGGACCCGTAAAGCCCAAGATCGGAATGCTGGTGGTATTTCATGACCGGAAAATCGACGTGATCGCCAACGGTCAGCACATCCTCGTGGTGAAGTATGTCGCGGGTGTGCCCGGTGATCGCGTGAAAATCACGCGCCGGTCTATCTGGATCAATGGTCACTACTGGGGCAAGCGGTGGCTGATGCCCTGGGTGCATTTTGAGCATCTGCGTGTGCTGCATCCGGGACAGTTCACTATTCCTGATGGCAGGTATCTGATCATGGGCACCACGCCCGGAGCCTACGATGGTCGGTACTGGGGCTTGGTCCAAGCTCGGAACATCATTGGCCAGGCATGGCCGGTGTAAGGGAGAGGACGATATATGACACTTACCACAAGAAAAATTTGGCCCAAAGCTCTATTCGCAGCCGTCCTCTTAGGAAGCATGGCCACACAGGCCTTCGCCGCCCCAACAGGGATTCTGGCGCATGTGCTTGCCGCACATCACGCGGGGAAAATCTTGAGGACTTTCCCCGGTCCGGACGGGCTGACTGGTATCGTCATGGAGTACAACGGCAGCAAGGCCATCGCCTATCTCACTCC
>DAIAVG010000044.1 GCA_027445725.1 Acidithiobacillus sp. | reverse complement strand
ATTGCACCTGATATTTCTGTCCGGCTCCGCCACCAGGTGCTCCAGGTTGCCCCGGTGCGCCAAAGAAGGGGGCGAAAAACTGATTCAGGGGAGAGTTCGGCGGGAAGGGGGAAGTCACACCACGCGCCACTCTGGTCTCCGTCGTGCTGATGTTCACCACAGCAGGTCCATACTGTTTGACGATGGGCGTAAAATCAGGCAAACCCACCAATGCCTGACCACTGGTGCCGGCATCCGCCCAAGTAGGCGCCACCGTCCCTATGCTCAGTCCCAAACCCACACAAAGCGCCACTGCAAGGCGCTGTCTACCCAGCACGCGATTTTTCAAGAAACCCCTCCCAACCATCCAATTTATTACTCAATCTAAGACCGTGTCTATCATCTCGGTATCTGCTGTACTTAGCAACAGGCGCCGCCCCTCCCGACTATGCGCACCGACGTTCATTTTAACTGACGCTGTGATTCTAGGGATTACCTGCAGGAAAAGCCATGGAAGCTGCGCTGATACCCTCCGCAGGCGTATAGGCCGTACTTTCCAGACCAGACTGACCCGAACCATAGGCAGAGGAAACTTGCGAAGAGACGAGGTAATTACCACTGCCGGGCACCCAGAGCCGCTGAATATCTCTCTGGATGAGTATATCTGTGCCGGAGCTCCGCGGCGTAAAGTTGGCTACGGGGCGCAGATGGAATTCCTCACTGCGGGACGAAAAGCCCCTCAGCATGGCGGTCTTTGCGTAATGACCGGCCCCGCTGCCAGCAACAGATTGATCCGACACGATGTCATGCGGCAGGATGCCCACCAGAGTCACTGACACCACCAACACCGCAGCAACGGAACCCGCCTTAATCCAGAAACTCCCGGAAATACCCCGCCGCTGCGCGGTCTGCGGGGCCAAGATACTGGGTTCGCTCACAATCGCCCAGGCAACCCGGTCTGCGAAATCGGCCGACGCTAACTGGACCCCTTTCCGGTCATTTTGCAGAAGAAAAGAGATGCGATACTGAGACTCCCAAGCCTCTCTCAATCCGCGCTCGCTTTGTAAACGCGCGGCTAAGCGGTTGGCGCGCAGCCCGGTCAGCTCGCCTTCCATGAACGCCATCAGTTCTTTTTGCGTTTCATCGTTCATGACTTTTCCTGCTCTAACAAAGGGGCCAAAACCTTGGCAATTGCTTCACGCGCCCGAAAGATCCGGGACCTCACCGTTCCCACCGGACACTCCATGACCAGGGCAATTTCGTCGTAACTCAAGCCTTCAAACTCGCGCAAAGTCACCGCCGTGCGCAAATCCTCCGGCAACGCCGTCAATGCCGTATCAATATGTTCTGCCAATTCCTTACTGAGCAACAGCCCTTCCGGAGTATCGTACTCTCTTAGTCCATCGGCACCGGCAAATTGTTCCGCATCTTCGGTTTCTGCATCCACAATAGAAACCTGGCGGCCCTGGGCTACGAGGTGATTTTTTGCCGTATTGACGGCGATACGATACAACCAGGTATAAAAAGCGCTGTCGCCGCGAAAATTGGCGAGCGCACGATAGGCTTTGACAAATGCTTCCTGGGCCACATCTTCGGCCTCCTCGGGCGTGCGCACAAAACGCCCGACCAAGGAAATCACCTTGTGCTGGTATTTGCGTACCAGGAGATCAAATGCCCCCTTCTCTCCCTTTTGCACGCGCTGGACGAGGAGCAGGTCACTGGGTGCGCCATGTTCCTGACCGCCCGCCGTGCTGCGTCCCGTAATCTTACCCATTCGGCCTTTTCCTTCCCTTTGTTCTTTAGGTGCCGTTCTTCACCTTATCAGCCTGTCATCGTATCATGACCCCTCCCAATTCTCGCAACGCTTGCGCCCGACACCTCTCCCAGGACAGCAAATGCCTTTTTTCGACTTTCTCATTATCGGCTCCGGCGCCGCCGGACTCAGCACCGCCCTGGGGCTCAGCCGCCTCGGCCAGGTAGGCGTTGTGAGCAAAGGACGGGCGGGCGATTCCGCCAGCGACTGGGCGCAGGGTGGCATCGCCGCCGTCATGGATATGGACCGCGACAGCATTGCCCTGCACGTCGAGGATACACTGGGAGCCGGTGCCGGACTATGTCACCCGGAGGCGGTCCGGCAAATCATTGGCCGCGGCCCGGAGGCTGCGCGTCAATTGATCGACTGGGGGGTGCCCTTTGATCGCCAGCCGGACGGAAACTGGCACCTCACCCGTGAGGGCGGACACCAGGCGCGTCGGGTACTGCACAGCGCAGACACCACGGGCCACGCCATCGAGAGTACCCTGCTGCGAAGGGCTCTGGCCGAGCCTGCCGTACAGATAGCTGAGGAACACTGCGCCAGCGATCTTTGGCTCAGCGGGGGCCGTTGCGCGGGCGCCTGGGTACTCGCTCCGGGAGGCGACCGTCCGGAGTTGTGGACGGCACGGGCGGTGATTCTCGCCAGTGGCGGGGCCGGTCAGTTGTATTTGCACACCAGTAATCCGCTGGTGGCCACTGGGGACGGCATCGCACTCGCCTATCGGGCGGGTGCGGAAATCGCCAATCTGGAGTTCATCCAGTTTCATCCCACTACACTCTACCGGCCGGGTAGTGTACCTTTTTTGCTTTCTGAGGCCTTACGCGGTGAGGGAGCGCTCTTGCGCCTGCCGGACGGCAGTGCTTTTCTGGAGCATTATGACCCCCGTGCCGAGCTGGCACCGCGGGATATTGTCGCGCGTGCGATTGATACGGAGATGAGGCGACATCACCTCGCCTATGTCACTCTGGACATCAGCGCGCAGCCCGGCCCCCTGGTGCAGCAGCATTTTCCGGCGATTTTCGCGCACTGCCGGGCACAGGGCTATGACCTGACGCGGGAGCCGATTCCGGTGGTCCCCGCCGCCCACTATACCTGCGGCGGCGTAGTCGTAGACGCGGCGGGACGCAGCACCATCCCGGGACTCTATGCGGCGGGCGAAGTTAGCTCCACCGGGCTGCACGGTGCCAATCGTCTCGCCAGCAATTCGCTGCTGGAATGTGTGGTGGGTGCGGCAGCGATCGTCGCGGATCTCGAAGGACAGTCGCACCTGCCAGACAGACCTCGTCAGTTGCCCGTGCAGTCGCCAGGGCGGGTGAAAACCGTTGTGCGCGCGGCAGACATCACCACCCTGCGGCAAAGGTTGCAAGCGGGTATGTGGCAAGCGGCAGGCATCATCCGCAATGATCAGAACCTGCGGGCGGCCAGCGCGCATTGGAATGAACTGGCTACGCGCATCGGCGATGCCCTGTGCGGGCCACGGCCTTATCAGGAGCTGCGCAATCTGCGCCAGTGCGCGGAAATCCTCACCCGTTCCGCGCTGTTACGCGAAGAATCCCGTGGCTGTCATTTCAATAGTGACCACCCGCAACGCCGGGATGTAGCAGCGGACAGTATCAGCCAGCGGGATCAACAGGGTCCGGTGCTGCGTTCCATTCCTGGCGCAACCTGAGCCGCCAGCGCCGCCACAGATCATCGCCTGTCGTGAAGAAGCCGATCAGCAGATGGCGGCGACCATTGCTACCCTGTAGGGGAACCACCCCCAGGCGCGGGTGCAGAAACGGGCGAGCGCCAGGCCGAACCGGTACCACGCTGCCATCCTCCATTTGCACCTGCAGGTCGCTCTCTATGCCGAGCAGGATCGCCTCCGGCACGGTCTGGCCGACACGCTGACGCAGGGGACAGCGCCAAACGATCCACGCCAGCAGCACGGCAAGCAGTGCCAACCCCCAGTGCCAGTCGTGGCCCATCGTAAAACCCGTGCAGAGCAAAGCCAGTACACAGGGAACACTCTGTAGCCAGCGCTGCCGCCGGGCACTGCCGAAGGAAAGCATCGGCAAGATTTTGTCGCCGTCATCCATGAGGGTATGATCGGGGCCATGTTGTTTCAGCAACCGGGAGTCGAATCGCATGTCTTCAGCCGTCATTACCTTTACCCCCCTGCGTACGGAACTGGGTCTGATTCACGCCTACGGTGTGGATGCCGAAAAATTTTTACAAGGGCAATTCTCTAACGATCTGCATGCCCTGGCCAGTGGTCACGGCCAGTGGAGCAGCTACAGTACGGCCAAAGGGCGCATGATCGCCAATTTTTACGTGCAGCGCGACGGCGATGGCTTTTGGCTGAGCCTGGCCGCCGATATGGCCGACATAGTCATCGAGCGCCTGCGCAAGTTCCGGATGATGGCCAAGCTGGAGATTGAGCGGGGGGAACCGGAATCCGCATTACTATCCGTCTACGGCAGTGGTGCGGGTGACCTGCTCGGCCGCACCCTCGGCGTAGCGTTAGGGGAAACCGGCAGCAGCGGGGTGGTCCACGACGACAGGATCATCACCCGCCTACCCTGGGTGGATGCGGAGGCCTTTCTGATCGTTTTGCCCGCATCCCGTGTGGAAGCGCTCAGCGTAGGGCTGGCGGCGGCTGGTGCGCGGGCCGGATCTGCGGAGGATTGGCGATTGCAAGCCATTCATGCCGGCGTCGGCATGATCAGCAGCGCCACCACGGAAAAAGTCATTCCCCAGGAACTGAATCTGGAGGCATTGGGCGGCATCAATTTCAAGAAGGGCTGCTACCCAGGGCAAGAGATCGTCGCCCGCTCCCACTATCTCGGCAAGCTCAAGAACCAGACCTATCGGATCGCGGCGCCGGCGTCACTGCGGGCGGGTGAAGAAATCTTCTGCACCAGCATGGGCGAACAGAGCATTGGCATCGTCATCAATGCGGCACCGGATCCTCAGGATGGCTTTGCAGCGCTGGCTGTTTTACGCGCCGCTAACGCCGGGGAGACCCTGATGGCCGGGGCGCCGAACGGTACCCCTTTGAGCTTAGGGAATCTTCCCTACCCCCTGCCCCTGGACGTCGCCAGGGAAGGATAATCCATGTGGGGTCTGGTGGCGGGCATTGTCAGTTATCCGGTATTTGCCTGGTATAGCAAGCGTTACCTGGATGAGCAGGGACTGGAACGCGGTTTTACCCGCATGACACTGGTGTTTCTGGTGGCCACCCTACTCTCTTCGGCGCTCGGTTACGGGGTTTCGTGGGTGACCAGTACGCCGCAGAGTCGCAGCAGTCAGGCTCATCTGCAAAAAAAGGGCACCGCGATATTGGCTAACGAGTTAAAGTGCGCGCGCGACCCCGCCAGCGCCGTTTGCCAGTCCACTGCGGAGCAAGCCGACGCTTTGGAGCAAAAACTCCTGTCTGGCCTCACCGGTAACCATCAAAATTAGTGAGATATCGGAATAGCTTGCCGGAACGTAGCAAAATGGCTGAGCTGTCCGCCCTGCTGTAAAAGCTCCCCATAGGCCCCCGACTCCACGATCCGCCCCTCGTCGAGGATATGAACGCGGTCCATGTGCTCCAGACCCACCAGACGATGGGTAATATACAGCACGGTGCGTCCTTCCATGATCTGGCGCAGGTCTTTGAGGAATTCCATCTCCGTCACCGGATCGAGCCCTTCGGTCGGCTCATCCAGAATCAGCCAGGGGGCATCCTTAAGAATCGCACGGGCGATGGCCACCCGTCGGCCCTGACCGCCGGAAAGCTTCACCCCCCCTTCACCGACAATGGTATCCAGGCCCTGAGGCTGGCTGCGCACGAACTCTGCAAGCTGCGCCGTGGCCAGCGCGGCCCAAAGCTCATCCTCTTCCGCCTCGCCCTTGGCCACCAGCAGGTTGTCGCGAATCGTACTGTGGAAGAGATAGGAACGCTGGGATACTACCGCGAAATATTCGCGCAGATTATCTGCAGGAAAATCCCGCAACTCATAACCGCCCAAACGCGCACTGCCCGACTGATAGTCATAGAAACGCAGCAGCAGATTGGCGAGACTGCTCTTGCCAGCCCCCGTCACCCCCAGTACCGCAACTCGTCCTCCCGCGGGGATGCTGAGGTCCACACCAGCCAGGGCATCGCATTGGGCGCCAGGATAGCGCAGGTGCAGGTCCTTAAGCTCCAGATCCGGCCGGTCCACCTGCGGTGCGGGTCCCGATGCATCGGGGAAAGGCAGGGGGGTATCCGCCACCGCAAAAATACGGCGCGCGGCGGCACGGGTCTGCCCCAAAAACTGGAAGGCCGGTGGCAATGCCGCAATGGCCTCGAAGGAACCCATCACGCCGAGGGCCAGGAGGGGCAGATCCGAATCGCCCAGGACCCTGCCATGGACCAGAGGAATAGCCAGCACCACGATAGCCCAAATCGCCAGGTTGCCCATGAATCCCATGCCGGCGCTGCCGAAACCGGCGATCTGCGCCATGCGCGCCTGCCGCTGGAGTAGCGCATCGTTGAGCGTGCCCGTGCGCCGCAGTATCTCCGGTCCGGCGTTATAGGTCAGCAACTCACCCATGCCCTGCATACCATCCACCACTTGTACCCGGTAATCCGACTGAATGGTGGTCATTTCTGCGCCACTGCGCGCGCCCAGCCGCTCGGTGAGCAGCGGCAGAAGCAGCCCGGTCACGGCGAGGAAGAGAAAGAGCGCAATGGCCAGCCGCCAGGAGAAAAAAGCGAAGACGCCCGCCATCACCAGCGTCGCGACCCCGGCCACCAGGAAAGGGGTGAAGACACGCAGGTAAAAATTGTTCAGGGTGTCGATATCGGCGACGATGCGCGAGAGGATGTCGCCGGAACGATAGCCTTGCAAGCCGGCAGGTGCGAGCGGCTCCAGTCGGGTATAGAACCAGGTGCGTAATTGTGCCAGCAGGCGAAACGTCGCTTCATGGGTGACAATGCGTTCCAGCCAGCGCGAGATGACCCTGGTCGTCGCAAAAGCGCGCACCCCGGCGGCGGGCAGGAAGAAGTTATACAAATTCAGGGTGGCATAGCCGCCCAGTCCGGCCAGCGCCGCGCTCGCCAGAAACCAGCCGGAAAGGGCCAGCAGGCCGAAGTTGGAAAGAATGGTCAGCAAGGCCAGGAAGGCACCCCCCAGCATCCAGAATTTGAAGGGTCCGAACAGTTTCAGCAGGCGGTAAAGATCACGCACGGTCCCCCCGGTAGGCTGCTACCAGCCTTGCATAGACACCGCCAGCCGCCAAAAGTGCGTTGTGGGTGCCGGCTTCGACCACTTTCCCGGCATCCATGACCAGGATGTGATCAGCGCGCTCTGCCGTCGCCAGACGGTGGGCAATGACGATGGCCGTTCGTCCCTGGACGAGTCGCTGCATGGCATCCAGGACCAGTGACTCGTTTTCCATATCCAGGTTAGCCGTGGCCTCATCCAGAATGAAGAGCGGCGGATTTTTGATAAAGGCACGGGCCAGAGCGACCCGCTGAATCTGACCGCCGGAAAGGCCCTGCCCCAAGTCGCCCACGGGGGTATCAAAACCTTGCGGCAAGGCATCAATGAATTCCAGCGCATGGGCGTTCTTCGCTGCCTCCCGCAGAGTGGCCATATCCGCATCAGGACGGCCGATGCGGATATTTTCGGCGATGGTACCGTAGAACAAACGTGGATTTTGCGGTACCCAGGCCAGTTGCCGCCACCAGCTCTCCCGCTCCAGGACGCGCAAAGGAATCTGGCCATCGATCAGAATTTCTCCGGAATCCGGTTGCACGAAGCCGAGTAAGGCATTGGCCAGGGTGCTCTTACCCGCACCGCTGGCGCCGACCAGCGCGGTGACCTTGCCCGCCGGGAACTCGGCATTTACTCCGGCCAGCGCTACCCTGCTCGCCTCGTAGGAGAAATGCAGGTCGCGCACCGAGAGACTGATAGTCTGCGTACCGGCGTAAGCCACCGGCTGCGACCCTTGCTCTGGCAGAGGCATGTCGAGGATTTCGAAGATGCGTTTAGCGGCGGCAATGGCGCTCATCCGCGCATGATAATAGGTGGCAAGGCCACGCAGGGGATTGAAATACTCCGGTGCCAGCAAAAGGACGAAGAAAGCCGTATAAAAGGTGACCGAGGAATGGACTTCCAGCAGACGCGCACCCAGCGATACGGCCACCAATGCAATAGACAGACTCGCAAAAAATTCCAGCACTGCCGAAGTCAGGAAGGCTACCCGCAACCCGGCCATGGTCGTGCGTCGGTAGTCGTCAGAAATGCGTGCGACGATCTCGATCTCGTCCTTGGCGCGACCGAAGATTTTCAGCGTGGTCAGACCCTGTACCACATCCAGAAAATGGGCACTCATCAACAGCATCTTGCGCCACTGACGCTGGTTGATAGCCTCTGCCTTGTAGCCCACCAGCACCATGAAGAAGGGCACCAGCGGCCCGGCGATGAGGAGAATCAGGCCGCTGATCCAGTCTGCAGGGAAGACAAACACGAGAATAGCCAGCGGTATAAGGCTGACCAATGCCATTTGCGGCAGGTAACGCGAAAAGTAGGGCTCCAGTGCCTCGACACCTTCAATCATGGTGCTGGCGATGTCGGCGCTGCGCTCACCTGCCACGGCCACCGGCCCCAGGCTCAGAAGGTGGGAAAGCAAGCGCTCGCGCAGGTAGGTCTTGATACGCGCGCTGGCGCGAAAGGCGACCAGTTCGCTCGCCCAGGAAAACCCTGCACGAACGACGAAAAGACCGAGCATGGCCCAGAGCAGCGGCATCACCGCCGCCAGATTCCAGCCATGAAAAGAGACCTCATCGACGATATGCGCCAGCAAAAACGCTTGGAGGATAATCAGCAGGCCGGCGGTCAGGCCCAGCCCGATGCCGAAATAGAGCGTACCCCTGGTGCGCCGCCCCTCCTGCATCAAACGCTGATCCATCCGCTGTGCTTGTGCCATCATCAACCTCTAATATAAGCTGCGTACTCTAGCACAAAGCGGGTGCCTGCTCACCATGCCTGAAAGTCAGCAGATGGATCAGGAGATGGGTGCATCCAGAAACAGGGTAAGCACCCCCGTATAACCATATATTTTATCGTGCGGAATCTCGCCGTTGTCAAAAAAACCCACCAGCGGGAAGTCACCCAGACCCTCCCGGATAATCCGCAATTCCGCGGAATCGGGGCCGAACAGGCTCTCGCCGCGCCCCAGACAGAATACCGAGGGTTGGTATATCCGGACGGTACCTGTTGAGAACAGGTGATACAATGCACAGACATTGATTGTCGGGGAGAAAAAAGGCTGAGCAGCCTTTTAATTTGGTGGAGCCAAGCGGGATCGAACCGCTGACCTCTTGAATGCCATTCAAGCGCTCTCCCAGCTGAGCTATGGCC
>DAIAVG010000043.1 GCA_027445725.1 Acidithiobacillus sp. | reverse complement strand
CTGTAACGTATGATTCCAAAAAGATGAGTGCGCCCGTTCTATTGCAGACCTTTCAGAGAATTGGATATCCCGCATCTTTAGTGCACGGATAATATAGTGAAACCTGTTATGGATCCAGGAGAAACAATGATGGATAAGCATATTCAATTACAAATTTCTGGTATGACCTGCAGCCACTGCGCGGTGACCGTAGAAAAAGCGCTTAGTAGTGTCGCTGGTGTAAAAAATGCCAAAGCATCCTACCCGGAAGGTTTAGCACAGGTGGATGTGACCGACAATGTTGCTGCCGCCGCGCTCATCGCCGCAACGACGAAGGCCGGTTATGGCGCCAAGATAATGGACACCACCACTACTGCCGCAGGCATGCATAGTCAAAAAGCAGGGGCTGCTGACGCCGATGGAAAGGGGTTGCATGTTGTCATTCTGGGTTCTGGTTCGGGAGCCTTCGCTGCGGCCATACGATCCGTTGAAGGGGGCGCGCGCGTAACCATGATCGAAAAAGGGACTTTGGGAGGAACCTGCGTCAACGTCGGATGTGTTCCCTCCAAAATCATGATCCGCGCCGCGCAAATGGCACATTGGCAGCGCGCGCATCCCTTCCATGGACTCGGTCATTGTGAACCCATAGTGCATCGCGCAGCCCTTGTGGTACAGCAACAGGAACGTGTTGACGAACTGCGCCACGAAAAATATGCCAATGTACTGACTTCGCACCCAGCTATCACTTTTCTGCAGGGAACGGCTCGATTCGCCGACGCGCACACCGTCATTGTACGTGCACCGGATGGCAAAGAGCAGTCCGTTGAGGGAGATCGCATCCTCATCGCTGTTGGTGCGCATCCGCACCGGCCTTCAATACCGGGCCTGGAACAAACACCCTATTGGACGTCAACGGAAGCGCTGGTAGCCACCGAGCTGCCACGTCACCTTGTGGTATTAGGTGGCTCTGTGGTGGCAGTCGAGATCGCCCAGGCCTTCCGCAGACTGGGTGCGGAAGTCACTATCCTGGCGCGTAGCACCTTGTTGTCCAAGGATGATCCAGCCTTGGGTGAGGGCCTGACGGCCGTATTTGAAGAAGAAGGTATTCGGGTGCTCAAGCATACCGTACCGGAATCTGTACATTATGAGAATGGACAGTTTGTGCTTCAGATCACATCCGGCCCGCTCCGCGCAGACCAGTTGCTGGTGGCTACGGGACGTATGCCAAACACGCAGGATTTAGGGTTGGAGTCCCTTGGCGTAGTGACCAACGAGATCGGAGCCGTCATGGTTGATGAGCACATGCGCAGTAGTGTCTCCCACATCTTTGCGACAGGAGACTGTACGACACATCCTCAGTTCGTTTATGTCGCCGCTGCAGGAGGTACCCGTGCCGCAGTCAATATGTTGGGAGGTGATGCCACACTGGATCTGAGCGCCATGCCGGCTGTGGTCTTCACGGACCCTCAGGTGGCCACGGTCGGACTGGATGAACAGGCCGCAGAACGGCTGGGGATCAAAGTGATTAGCCGTACCCTGAGCCTGGACAATGTGCCGCGAGCCTTGGCGAATTTCGACACCAGGGGCTTTATCAAACTGGTAGCGGAAGAGGCATCTGGCAAACTCTTAGGGGCACAGATACTGGCCGCTGAGGGTGGGGAGATTGTCCAGTCTGCGGCATTGGCCTTGCGTGGCGGACTACGCTTCCAGGATTTGGCGGATCAGTTATTTCCCTACCTGACCATGGTTGAAGGCTTGAAACTCTGCGCTCAGACGTTTACCAAAGATGTGAAACAGCTGTCTTGTTGTGCCGGCTAGCGGAGAAGGAGAACGATCATGCGCCTCGATCATGTGGAAAGAGGACTGGAAAACCTGCAGAGGGATTTTCCTCTGCAGGCCAGGATAAGCAACGAGCCGGAGCTGATCCAGAGAACCTACACACAGATTTTGCGGTTCTGGATCGTCAGGAGTACTCCACCTTCGGCACAGCACTTCCCGGAGGCCACATTGCGGAGGCTGATTGCACTGGACGCTGTGGTGTCCAGTGCAGAGGGGCTGGGCGCTTATCCGTTCAGCGCCAAAGAAACCTCTATCCGTGTAGCCCATGGGAAACACCGGCCTACATTTGCGATGTGTGCCGTCGATGCGCTCGCGATCCCACTTTTCTGGAAGTCATTGGTACGCCTGGAGAGCCGGTGCCACGCCTGTGGCGTCGGCATTGAACTGGATCTGGGTCCCTGCGTGGATAGTCCATGTGCGGTGGATGCCCCGTTTGTGTTTATGCACTTTCTGAATCGTCAGACGCGCACGGAACATCCCGCATGTAGCGGGCTGTGTACGGCTATTTATTTTCTCTGCCCAGATTGCGCCAGGAACCTGACAGACGCCGTGTACACGCTGCAAGAGGCGCAGTGTATAGGACAGATGTTTTTCGCCTTCCAGACCACGCTCCTGCAAGCCTTTCCTGAGCGGCCAGAGAACGGGTCATGAACAGGAACCCCCTGCAACCAGATTATCGCATCGGCGAGGTGGCCAAAGCCGCTGGTGTGCATGTGGAAACCGTGCGTTTTTACGAACGGCAAGGCCTTATTCCTCAACCGGTCAAACCCCATCTCGGCATCCGGCGCTATCCACAGGACACCATCGCGCGCATTCGTTTTATCAAGCACGCACAAATGCTTGGCTTTACGTTGCAGGAAGCGCGTGAATTGCTGGCGCTGCGGATCAATGACGTGCAAGCCTGCGATACGGTGCATCTTCAGGCACAAATCAAACTGTCTTCCGTGCACGAGAAAATTCAGGCATTGCAGAGCCTGGAAGTCACCTTAATGCGATTTATAAAGGATTGCGAGAATGAACGCTCCGGCAGCTATCATGGTTGCCCTATTTTGCAGTCCCTGGAAACTGTCGAAGTCATCACGAATGCATCGGTTTCGAAGGAAGGACGAAAATGAGCGATAAATCCATTTTCCATGGGCACGCTTTGGGCATGCCAGGACTTGCACCCGACTGGGCGCCGTCCCATAAGACGGGAGTGGGAACGGCTTTGAGTGCGCGCTCACGCGTGTGGTTCACCATAGCCGATGGCGTGCTCACCGAATGCTATTATCCCCGAGTGGATACTCCCAATATGCGGGATCTCCAGTTTTTAATATTGGATGCCAACGGTGGCTTTCAGGAAGAACGTCGCGATTTGGTGCACACCGTGCGCTGGATCGAGGAAGGGGTACCCGCCTATCTCATCATGAGTGAAGATCCCGGCAAACGGTTTCGTTTAACCAAACAAATATGTACCGATTCCGAACGCGATAGTCTACTCATCCACCTGCATTTCGAAGTCTTGTCTCCAGAAGAGGGTCCTTATCGCCTCTTCCTGTTATGGGCGCCGCAGATTGGAAACACAGGCATGGGCAATCACGCCGTCTGTCAACGCGAACCCGATGGAACCGATTGGTGCCTCGCCTGTCGTGACGATATTACCGTCGCGCTCACGGGAACCACCCCTTTTGTGCGCATGTCTGCAGGCTATGTGGGTGCCTCGGATGGCTGGCAGGACCTCCATTACCACCATGATATGCACTGGACCTTCTCCGAAGCAGGACCTGGTCATGTGGCGCTGACTGCAGAACTGGATCTCGGTGTGGGCGAGTGCACCCTGGCTCTGGGCTTTGGTGCGTCCCATGAACAAGCGATGGCCCACGCCAGATTTTCCCTGACCAGGGGATTCATTTCAATCCTAAGGGAATACAGCCGCGAGTGGCTCAGCTATCAGACGGATCTTCTCGACTTGTCTCCCTCCAGTGAGGATCACGGCAAATTATATCGTCGCAGCGTGGCCATTCTTCGTTGCCATTTCGACAAGGAGGAACCAGGGGCCGGTGTGGCTTCTCTTTCGATTCCTTGGGGTGAACAAAGCGACGCCACCAGCGCTCAAGGGGGTTACCATCTGGTCTGGCCGCGCGACCTGTATCATCTCAGCATGGGGCTGTTGGCCGCTGGAGATCGCGATACGCCTGTGCAAACCTGGCATTATCTGCAGCGCCGGCAAAATGCCGATGGATCCTGGCCACAGAATTTCTGGGTCGATGGAACGCCATATTGGCGCGGGTTGCAGCTGGATGAAGTGGCTTACCCCATCTTGCTCGCCTGGCGTTTATTCCAGGAAAGCCTGATCCCCGATCCGAGCGATACCGTCCATCGAGCTGCGGATTTTCTGGTCAGTCAGGGACCGGTCACGCCGCAGGATCGCTGGGAGGAGAATCGCGGTTACAGTCCGCAAACCCTGGCCGTGGTGGTGGCGGCCCTACGTGCCGCAAGTCAGCTCTGTGACAGCAAGAAGGGAAAAGCCTGGGGTTGTAATTACCATCAGGTGGCAGATTCCTGGGACCAGCGCATTGAGGAATGGACCTTTACCCATTGCGGGCGACTGCTCCCAGGACACCCTGATCATTATGAGCGTATCGCACAGATCCCGGTTATCGATACCGGAGAGCACCTTCCCGAATGCCGGATATTTCTCCCCATTCGAAACCTTCCGCCGGAGGCCATACATAGTCATTCCCAGTGCTGTGTCGTAGATGGCGGGTTCCTGTCACTCGTCCGTTTGGGCTTGCGGCGGCCGGATGATCCCCATGTTCTGAAAACCTTGCCGGTCTGGGATGCGGTTTGTCGCTGGGAAACACCTTGCGGTCCCTGCTGGTATCGCTATAACGGCGACGGATATGGGGAACACGGCGATGGTGACCCATTCGATGGGCTTGGCCAAGGTCGTTTATGGCCATTGCTAACCGGCGAGCGAGGGCATTTTGCCATCGCCGCAGGAGAGGAAGTGACTTCCTATATCCGTGCCCTGGAGTGTTTTGCCAATGAGGGAGGTTGTATCCCGGAGCAGATATGGGATCAGGCAGCCATACCTGCAAAAGGCTTGTATCCTGGGCGCGGCACCGGCTCGGCCACGCCTTTGGCGTGGGCTCATGCCGAGTATATACGGCTTCTGCGATCAAGGAAGGATGGCGTGCCTTTCGATAGGCCCGCTTTCAACGCCGAAGGTTTGGCATGACGCCCGCCAAAACCAGTGTTCATCCAGCACTTGCCACAGATCCGAAGATCCAGAGAAATGCGGCACTCCACCTGGGTCTGGATATCGGTGGCACCAATCTTCGTTTAGGTGTTTTTCGTGGACTTCGACTGCTTTCAGAATATCGCACAGCGCCCGACCTCTCGGAAGTTTGCAGGCACGCCGGAAATCGCGAAGACGCGCAGCGACTGGTGGTGCGTCTGGTTGGCGATGCCATCGCAGATGCTTTGTGCAAACACAAGCAAGTGCAGCACATCGGCATGGGCATTCCTGGTTTTGTCGATCCCGGCAATAGCCTGTTGCTGCAGTCACCCAACTTACAGCATCTGGAAAATACAGACCTGATTTCACCCCTGCAGAAGCGATTTAGCCTGCCGGTGTGCCTGGTAAACGATGCCAATGCAGCTGCCTATGGCGAATATTTACTGGCCCGACCACATCACTCAGACCTTAGACATTTGCTCTATGTGGGGTTGGGGACCGGCATAGGCGGCGGACTGATTTTGAATGGGCAAGTTTATCCTGGTGCATACGGGAGCGCCCTGGAAATCGGCCATTTGATTGTGGAACCCAACGGACGTGTTTGTGGGTGTGGTAATCGGGGCTGCCTGGAACAATATGCCTCGGCGAGTGGAGTAAAGCTTAGTTACACAGAATATACCGGCTGTCATAAGACCGCTCGCGATATAGGACAAATGGCGGATGCCGGAGACCGTTCGGCGCGTCAGGCATTCTGGCAAGCTGGCCGCGCCCTTGGCCAAGCCCTCGCACATTTGCAGAAAATCCTGGATGCCGATTTGGTCTGTATCGGCGGAGGGCTCATCGGCTCTTGGCCATGGATGGCCCCGGCCGTTCAAAGCGCATTGGATGCGGACCTGATTCCTATTCTGAGGGGACGGACAAGGATAACCCCCTCATCCAGCGCAGATTGCGCTGGCATGCTGGGCGCGGCATATATCGGATTAGAAACGGCAGAGGTGCCCCATGACGAATAATGTAAACGCTTCGGATCGGTCTTTTTCTGATATTTACAATGGGATACTGATTGGACTTCGGCAATGGAGTGATTGGGATACTTTGACAAGGTATCTACGCGAAAACAACCATGGACAATGGTATGTATACTACCTGAACGCCACAGTCCCTAACATGCCACTCTCCGTGGCAACGTTTGATAAATTCATTCAGGAGATAGATCGCCTGCTGCGCACCGATCATGACGAGCCCTACTTGGGTATCGTTTATGTCGATGATCCTGGAAATCCAAAATTTATCAAAATATACGACCCCAACAATCTGGGGGCATCCTGTGGGTGCAGCGGTAAAATCATCCTCCCCGGATGGATAATAAGTTTGGTCGCGCCAGAGGACCTGTCAGCCCATGCCGTAGTTCCTGAGGGGCGGAGAAGGTGGTGGGCAAGAATATTTACATGAAAACCCTGCAGATATTGCGCTCTTCTCAATTGCGACGCACCGTCTTGATTGCGGTCATTGTAGGTACTCTACTGACTTTGGTGAATGAAGGCGGGGAGATGTTTTTAGGGGTTGTAACTATCGGCATTACATTGAAAATAATTTTCAACTATCTGACTCCTTTGGTTGTGGCGAATCTCGGATGGTTTTTTTCACAAAAAGGAACAAGCCATGATTAGTAAGCAAAAACAACGTATCGGTATGGTGGGGTTGGGCCGGATGGGGGCCAATATGGCGCGGCGGTTGCAGCGCGGTGGGGTTCAGGTAGTGGTTTACAACCGCCATACGGAGACGTCGACTGAGCTTGCGAAAGAAACCGGTGTGCTGGCGGCAGACAGTCTCAACGCTCTGGTCAAGGCGCTCCCAACGCCGCGCGCGCTCTGGTTAATGCTGCCAGCAGGGGATGCTACCGAGAGTCACCTCAATGAGTTACTGCCTATGCTGAGCCCCGGCGATATCCTGATCAATGGCGCCAATGCGTTCTATGAAGATTCCATTGCGCAGGCAAAACGGGCCGAGGCTGTGCAGGTGCATTATATGGATGCGGGAGTATCTGGTGGGGTCTGGGGTCTGCAGGAAGGTTACGCATTGATGGTCGGCGGCGATGCCGCAGCTGTGGCGCAGGCAAAGCCCTTTCTGGAAATCCTGGCCCCCGGTGCGGATAAAGGCTGGCTCCACTGTGGTCCCGTCGGTAGCGGGCATTTCGTCAAGATGGTCCATAACGGTATCGAATACGGCATGATGCAGGCGTTGGCCGAAGGCTTTGCGATCCTGCAGGGAAAGACCGAATTTGCACTGGACCTCGCCAAAGTGGCAGAGATGTGGCGTTACGGCAGTGTCGTCCGCTCCTGGCTCCTTGACCTCACCGCCGACACTTTAAAGAAGGATCAGGTGCTCGCCGACATCGCGCCGGTGGTGGCCGATTCCGGCGAAGGTTTGTGGACCGCGCAGGCGGCCCTCGCACTGAAAATTCCCGCGCCGGTCATCACCCTCGCCCTGCAGATGCGTTGGGCCAGTCAGGGTCGCGATGACTACGCGGCCAAATTGCTTGCCATGATGCGCAATGAGTTCGGTGGCCACGCCGTGCAAAAGGAGATCTAAATGACCACGGACATTCGCTGCAATTGTCAGTTCGTGATTTTCGGTGCGACGGGCGATCTCGCCAGCAAAAAACTGCTCCCTGCACTTTATCATTTGCAATGTGCCAGTCTGTTGCCGGAGGAGATGCGGATTTATGCCTTTGGTCGACGGCCCTGGGACCAAAATGGCTGGCAGACGTTTCTCAAGGAACAATTGGAGACGTACGCCAAGGGATTTCAATCGGAGCATTTCTCAGACTTTTGTCAGCATTTTGAATATGTGCAGGGGGAGATTCACGATCCGGATTCCTATACAAAACTGCGCAATCTGTTGACCCGTGAAGGAGCGGACAAGCCTGACGGGGCAACGTTTTATCTCGCCATCCGTCCTGCTGACTTTGTGCCGGTGGTGCAACGCCTGTCTCAGGCAGGCTTTAATCAGGAGGGTGACTATCGCATTGTCATAGAAAAACCTTTTGGTGATGACCTGGAAAGCGCCGTGCAACTTAATGAACAACTGCATCGCCACTTTCGTGAAGACCAGATTTATCGTATAGATCATTATCTCGGCAAAGAAATTGTCCAGAATCTGCTGGTTTTCCGTTTCGCCAACTTGCCGATCGAAGCGGTCTGGAACCGCAATTACATCGACCACGTCCAGATCACCGTGGCCGAGGACATGGGCATTGAAAACCGGGCCGGATACTATGATGAGGCGGGTGCCCTGCGGGACATGCTGCAAAACCACCTGATGCAGGTTCTTACGCTGATCGCCATGGAACCACCGCCCTCCCTGGAGGCGGACAGCCTGCGCGACGAAAAAGTCAAAGTCCTGCGCTCCATCCGCCCTATTCCCAAATCGGCCGTTACCGCCTATGCCATGCGCGCGCAGTATGGTCCCGGCGTTGTTCATGATAAACACGTTCCCGGCTACCAGGACGAGGCGGGTGTCGAGGTCAATTCGGTCACCGAAACCTATGTCGCCGCCAAATTTTACATCGACAACTGGCGCTGGCGGGGTGTGCCTTTTTATCTGCGTACCGGCAAGCGCCTCGCCGCTAAAACCTCCAGTGTCGCCATCCGCTTCCGACATACGCCGCAACAACTGTTCCGCGAAACCAGCATCGAACGCATCGAACCTAACTGGATATTGCTTTCCCTGGAACCAGAGAGCCTTAAAATCGAGATACAGATCAAGGAACCGGGTCTGGAAATGCGTGTTCGCCCCGTGCAGCTCAACGCCTCCTACCGCAAAGATGGCGAGCAGGAGCTGGATGCCTATGAGGCCCTGCTGCTGGACGTGATGGAGGGCGACAAGGCCCTGTTCATCCGCTTCGACGAGGTGGAGTGGGCATGGCGTGTTGTCGATCCCATCATCAAATCCTGGGGACGGGAGACGGACTACATCCTCACCTACCCGGCAGGAACCTGGGGGCCGGACGAGGCAACCCGGATTATGGACCGGGAAGATCAGTACTGGCGCAACGAAGTATAACCATTCTGGAGAATACGCATGACATCCGTATCCATTACTCAGTTACAAGCGCGTGGACAAAGTCTCTGGAT